>JBDTAG010000103.1:0-3894 GCA_039924745.1 Rhodoferax sp. | reverse complement strand
AAGGGGTGGGGGTGGGTTATTGCCAATAGAAATCTGACCAAAAACACCGGGCGCAAATGCCCCGCCAACGGTGACATTGGCATACGATTGTGCATGTGCAGCACCCGCGATGGTCACAGTGAACAATGCCGCAGCGATCAGGGACTTTGTATTCAACATGGGTACTCTCACTCATCAAGCGATGGTCGTATAGGCTCCGACCTTCTTGAGCAAGCCCGAACTTTCGTTTGGGCATGTAACCACAACGCAAGCGGGCCAAAGCTGTTGACGGTATTTACCTTTTTTTACACGTTCTGAGGCACGTGACCTGCGTGCAAACGCGGGCGTTTCGATGTCGAGGCGTGCGTCCGATTGATTTAGGATTAAAGTATTTGCTACGCTGTTGGAAATTACCGACACCACAGTTTTTTCACGGTGTTAACTTTGCGTCTCCCACCAACCCAAGGGGCACCTACACACCATGATCACATTACAAGACTGCCAGCAGCGCGACGCTGCCGACCCGCTGCGCGGGCTGCGCGATCTCTTCACCATTCCTGCCGACGTTATCTATTTGGATGGCAATTCTCTGGGCGTGATGCCCAAAGCCGCCGCCGCCCGCGCGGCTGAGGTCATCACCCAAGAGTGGGGCACGGGCCTCATTCGCTCCTGGAACACCGCGGGCTGGTTTGAGCTACCCCAGCGCCTGGGCAACATGATTGCGCCGCTGATTGGTGCCGGGCCTGACGAAGTGGTCACCACCGACACCACGTCCATCAACCTGTACAAGGTGTTGTGTGCCGCGCTGTCTATCGCCGCGCAAGACGCACCCCAGCGCAAGGTGCTGGTCAGCGAACGTAGCAACTTCCCCACCGACCTCTACATCGCCGAAGGCCTGTGCAAAGAGCGTGGCTACACGCTCAAACTGGTCGAGCCCGAAGAGATTGCTACCGCGCTGACCGCTGACGTAGCCATCCTCATGCTCACCCATGTCAACTACCGCACCGGCGCCATGCACGACATGACCGCCGTCACCGCCGCTGCACACGCGGCTGGCACGCTGGTGGTGTGGGACCTGGCACACAGCGCGGGCGCGGTGCCGGTGGACCTGACGGGTGCCAAAGCCGACTTCTCGATTGGCTGCGGCTACAAGTATTTGAACGGTGGCCCCGGCGCACCGGCCTTTGGGTGGGTCAACCCCAAACATGCGGACCGTTTTTGGCAACCGCTGTCGGGCTGGTGGGGCCATGCCAAGCCGTTTGCATTCACCGCAGATTACAAACCCGCGGCGGGCATAACCCGCTACCTGTGCGGCACGCAGCCCATCGTCAGCCTGTCGTTATTGGAGTGCGGGCTGAATGGCTTTGTAGCGGCGCAGGCCTTGGGTGGAATGGCCGCACTGCGCACCAAATCTTTGGCGCTGACCGACCTGTACATCCAGTTGGTAGAAGAGCGCTGCCAAGGCTACGGCCTGGGCTTGGCCACACCGCGCGACCACGCACAACGCGGCTCGCAAGTCTGCCTGACACGCGAACACGACGCCGGCGGCGCGTTGGGATCAGGTGCCTACGCCATCATGCAAGCGCTGATTGCGCGCGGCGTGATTGGCGACTACCGCGCGGGCGATGGCGGCATCCACAAAGACATCTTGCGCTTTGGCTTTACCCCGCTCTACATCGGCTTTGAAGATGTATGGAATGCAGTGGAGCACCTGCGCCAAGTGCTGGAGACAGCAGAGTGGAAAAAGCCGGAGTTCAACCAAAAGCACGCGGTAACCTGATATGACCAACCCTCCATCTGGCTGCCCCATGCACGCCGCGCCCTCTGCCGGCGAAAACATCGTCTCTGAAGAAAAAGCCCAGCTCGACTTCAGCAACACCATGAGCTATGGCGACTACCTGCAGATCGACACGATTCTGTCGGCCCAAAAGCCGCTGTCGCCCGCGCACGACGAGATGCTGTTCATCGTGCAGCACCAAACCAGCGAGCTGTGGATGAAGCTGATGCTGCACGAGCTGCAGGCCGCCATCCGACATATTGCTGAGGACGACTTGCCGCCCGCCTTCAAGATGCTGGCGCGCGTCAGCAAGATCATGGAGCAACTGGTGCACGCGTGGGACGTGCTGGCCACCATGACGCCGCCCGAGTACAGCGCCATGCGCCCCTACCTTGGCCAGAGCAGCGGCTTTCAGAGCTTTCAATACCGCTGCATCGAATTCGCGATGGGTAACAAAAATGCCGCCATGCTCAAGCCCCACTCCCACGCGCCCGAGCGCTTGGCGCTGGTGCAGGCCGCGTATGAAGCGCCATCGCTGTATGACGAAGCCTTGCGTCTGATGGCGCGCCGCGGCATTGCCGTGCCTGCATCGCACACCGAGCGCGTCTGGTCGCAACCCTATGTGGCCAGCAAAGAGGTTGAGGCTGCTTGGCTGCAGGTTTACCGCAAACCCGAAGCCAATTGGGACCTGTACCAACTGGGCGAAGAACTGACCGATCTGGAAGACGCCTTTCGCCTGTGGCGCTTTAGGCATGTGACCACCGTGGAGCGCATCATCGGCTTCAAACGCGGCACGGGTGGCACGGGCGGTGTGAGCTACCTGCGCAAGATGCTGGACGTGGTGCTGTTCCCTGAGATATGGTCGCTGCGGACAGAGTTGTAAGCAAAATCGGCCTCTAGCCCTCGTGAAATATACTTACATAGCTATATATTTCGTAGCAACTATAGTGTATGCAACCCATCTGGCGTAATTTGCTCACGGCTTCTGCTTTCGTTGCCATATCGGTCTTCACCGTCTGGCAACTGGGGCATCAGTTTGGCCACATCTCCTTCGCAGACGTTGGCCAGTCCATCCAAGGTCAGCAGCCATGGCAAATTGGCGCGTCTATCTTTTTAACCGCACTCAGCTTCTTGTGCTTGGCGTTGTATGACGTAATGGGTGCACACATAGTGGCACCAAAACGCGTGCCGCCGCTGGTAGCGTTGCTGGCTGGTGGTGCTGCCAATGCCGTATCCAACACCTTGGGGTTTCACGCCTTCACAGGGAGCTTTTTGCGTGCTCGCATTTTCCGGCGCTATGGTCTATCACTGGCCGAGGTGGCGCGGCTGGTTTCGCTATCGTGGCTGGCGCTGGGCTTAGGTTTCTTGGCGATGCTGACCATCGCGCAAGTGGCGCAAGTGGCACAAGCAATCGGAAGTGCGCAACCTGCAATTGCACTGGCCATAGCCGGGTTTATCGCCACGGGATTGGCGCTGTTCGTGGTCTGGCTGAGGCACGGGCCTAGAGAGCTTCGCGTCTTTGGCTTCACCCAACCATTGCCGTCGGCAACCATGGCTGTAGTGCAAATGGCCCTGGGCGCTGTCGAAAGCGCTGCAGCCATTGGCGCACTCTACGTGCTGCTTCCACCGGATCTTGCGCCCTCATTCCCATTGTTTGCAGTGGGCTATATCAGCGCAGTGGCCTTAGGGCTGCTCGCCAATGTGCCGGGTGGGTTGGGCGTGTTTGAGGCCAGCATCACCGCGCTTGTGCTTGGCGCTGGCCGTGCCGACCTGCTGGCGGCGCTGTTGCTTTACCGCATGGTCTACAACATTCTTCCGTTTGTCGTTTCCGCTAGTGCCCTGGGACTACTCCATCTCGCTTCACCCAAGATTCAGTTAGAAGGCGGGTAGCGGTCAATCAGCGCCTGCTGTTTGAGGTGATGCTTTAGCAATGCGCGCCAGCCAACAGGCTTATGCCCCAAGCGCCGCATGGCATCGCCTATTGCAAACAGACGGCGCTGCTTGGCAAAGACAATGGCGTAGGCTTGGCGCAGCGTGAGGTCTGGGTCCCACGCGTGCACGGCCTCCGAGCCAGCGCCATTTACCTCAATGATGCGAAAGCCACTACCACGACGCAGTGCGTCTATGTGGCTGTATTT
>JBDTAG010000102.1:0-8219 GCA_039924745.1 Rhodoferax sp. | reverse complement strand
AATTGTCAACCGCATCCTGCGTGAACCATATGGTGATGTCGCCGCGGTTACGCAATGCGTCGTTGTACTCGGCCCAATTCGTGACCTTGTAGAGAGCCTTCGTTATCTTGTGGCGTCGGCTCTCGTTGAATTTGTAGGGCATAGGCTCGCGGGTCGGACAGTTTGGCCGGAATCATGCCCTAATCTCAGACTACTGCCGTCAAAGTTTATTTATTCAACAACGCCCCTGAAACACCATGGTCATGGCTGGCATATCGAGGTTTTTCAGCGGGCCATGCCGCAAGGTTATCTTCTTGCTTTCTTTGTCAATCTTGCGCACTTCGCCCTCGCTCATGTCTTGTGAACCAGGTGCCGTAGGTGTGGCCGCCGCTACCGGCATGGCAGCGCTTGGGTTTGAGGATTTGGCATCGCCCACCACCTTGATTTTGCCCATCATTCCCGCTTGGTAATGACCCGCGATCAGGCAGGCGAAGTCGAAATCGCCGGCGCGGTTGAAGTTCCAGACCATTTCGCCCTGCGTGCCGGGCTTGACATGGACCATATACGGCGCGTCGTGCTCCATGTTGGGGAACTTCAGCATTTGTGCCGCGTGCTCTTCGAGCTCGGCCCTGGTGCCCATCACCATTTCATGCAGCATGCTCCCCTCGTTTTGGATGACGAGTTTGACGACCTCACCTTGGCGGACTTCAATCATGTAGGGTTTGAAGCGCATGGTGTCGTCCATGGTGATGGTGATCGTGCGCTGGACGGCTTTTGCGTCAGCTGCTATGCCCCATTTTGTTTGCTCCTTGAGTACGGGGCCGTTATTCTTGTGGTCGGCACCTTCATGCGCCAAGGCGCTGAAAGAAGTGGCCAGCAAAGCGGCGAGCAGTAGTGTGTTGAAACGCTTCATATCAAATTTCCACTTTCAGTGGCCGGTGTGGCCCATGGGTTTGCGAACCTGAACTTCTACTTCTTGTTTGGGCATATTCATGGCCGGCATGGCGCTATTGCCCGGCGCCTGCACGCGGGCCGGGGTTACCAATTCGCCGGTGTATTCGTAAGCTACGGTGCCCTGTGGGTGTTTGAACCAACCGGGGTTGGAGTAGTCTCCAGCTTTTTGCTCGCGCCTTACCTTGAGTACGCTGAACATACCGCCCATCTCGACCGATCCGAAAGGTCCATCGCCGCTCATCATCGGCGCCGTGTTGTCGGGCAGGGGCATCTGCATTTTGGTCATGTCAGACATGCCGCTTTCGCCCATCACCATGTAGTCGGGTATCAGATCGGTGATCTGGCGTGCGACTTTGCTGTGGTCGACCCCGATCATTGTGGGAACCTCATGCCCCATGGCGTTCATGGTGTGGTGGCTCTTGTGGCAGTGGAAGGCCCAGTCGCCTTCTTCATTGGCCACAAAATCGATCTGTCGCATTTGGCCTACCGCTACATCCGTCGTCACCTCGGGCCATCGGGCGCTGGTGGGCACGGCGCCGCCATCGGTGCCAGTAACCATAAATTCGTGACCGTGTATGTGGATCGGGTGGTTGGTCATGGTCAGGTTGCCAATGCGCACGCGCACCTTGTCGTTTTGCCGCACGTTCAACGAGTCGATGCCGGGGAACACCCTGCTATTCCATGACCACAGGTTGAAATCCAACATGGTCATGATCTTGGGCGTGTAGGCGCCGGGGTCGATGTCGTAGGCGTTGAGCAAAAAGACAAAATCCCGATCAACAGTAGCAATGTGTGGATGCGCTCCCTTGGGGTGCGTTACCCAAGAGCCCATCATGCCCATGGCCATCTGCGTCATCTCGTCGGCATGCGGGTGGTACATAAAGGTGCCGGGCCTGCGCGCCACGAATTCATACACAAAGGTCTTGCCAGGTTGAATGGGCGTTTGTGTGAGGCCGCTAACGCCGTCCATGCCGTTGGGCACCCGTTGCCCATGCCAATGCACGCTCGTGTGTTCGGGCAGCTTGTTGGTCACGAAGATGCGCACGCGGTCGCCTTCAACCACCTCAATGGTGGGGCCGGGCGACTGGCCGTTGTAGCCCCACAGGTGGGCCTTGAAGCCGGGTGCCATCTCGCGTACCACAGGCTCGGCTACCAAATGAAATTCTTTGACCCCATCGCGCATGCGCCAGGGCAGTGTCCAGCCGTTCAAGGTGACTACGGGGTTGTAGGGGCGGCCCGTAGTGGGTACCAGCGGTGCCATGGTGTCTGGCGTGGTTTGCGTGACCGGCTCAGGCAGTGCGGCCATAGCCACTTTGCTAACCGATGCGGCAAGCACCGCGCCCGTGATGGCGGTGGCGCCACCCAAAAAATTGCGTCTGTTGTTGATCATGGTGTTTCTTTTAATTGGGGTTTGCCGAGCAGGGCGGTAGAGAGTGCGGCATCAGCCAGCCAAAACTGCTGCTGTGCATGAATGGCCGACATCACGCTGGCGATTTGTTCGCGGCTGTCGGCCAGTAGTTCAAACACGCCGATCAACATGCCGTTGTAGCGCAACACGTTTTCTTCGGAGATGGATTTGCGCAGTGGCACGATCTCGTCACGGTAGTGCTTTGCCAAGTCGTAACTGGTACGGTAAGCCGAATAGCTGGTCCGCAGTTGTGGGGCGGCAGCGCGCACCACACTTTCGAAATGGTTGGCGGCGGCCAGCGTCTGGGCATTCATGGCCGCGCGTTGCGCACCACCCCAGTCGAATAGTGGCAGGCGCAGAGCCAGTGAATAGCCATTGCGGTCTGCAGACTGGTTGCTACTGGTATCGGTGACCGTGTCACGCCGTACCCCAACTTCCACGTCGACCAGCTTGCTCAGCATGTCCAGACCTTGGGCCTTACCAGCACCGTCCAACTGCAAGCGTGCCATTTGCACGTCCAGACGCTGTTGCAGCGCGCTGGTGTTGAGGTCTGCCGCTTGGCGGGGTTGCTCGGGCAGCTCTGGCAAGCGATCGGGTAACTGTAGCTTGGCGGTCTGCGCGTCGTCCAGGCCCAACATACGTACCAGCTCTTCACGCGCAGCGGTGGCAGCTTGGCGATCCAGGGCTAGCTGTGCGATAGCGTCTGCATAGAACACCTGTTGGCGCGCACGCTGCAGCTTGTTGAAGTTGCCCGCCTCTTGCATGCGTTTGGCCAGTTCAGCGCTGGCCTGCGCCGATTTGCTGACCTGTTCGGCGTAGCGTGCGGTTTGCTCGGCAGCGACTGCGCGTACCCAGGATTGGCGCACCTGTGCGACGCTATCGACAACATTGAGGCTGAGTTGAATATTAGCCTGTGCCGTCTGGTTACTCGCAATGCCCTGGCGCCTGGGCAGCGTCAATAGGTCCAACAGCCCGAAGGACAACAAGCGGTTCAGCTCCACCTCGTTACCCAACTGGGTACGCTCAAAACTCAGTAAAGGGTTGGCAATGCGGCCAGTTTGGTTGATGGTTGCGATATCGGCCCAGCTTTGTGCCAGCAACGTTTGCACCGCAGGGCTGTTGGCCAATGCGAGTTGCACGGCTCCGTCCATAGTCAATGGCTTTGCCAGCAATTGCGCGCTGCGGTCTGCGCCGGCTTGGCGCTGTTCGTCCGTCTTACGTAGTTCAAGCGATGAGGGGACAAAACTTTGGCTGGCTTGGCGTGTGTTGTTCAGCGCATCGTCAAAGTTCATGGTGGCGCAACCTGCGAGGAGTAGCACTGCGGCGCTGGTAGCCACTAGTTTGAAAGGTTGATGGATGGGGTTCATGTTCATTACTTTCCGTGCATGTGGTGCCCCGTATGCGGGTCTGGGGGCGGGCTGCCAGGCGTTGCAATGCTTGCAGGAATCATTGAGTCATCGGCCATGGGCTCAGAAGCTTCTTTGGAATTGGTTCGTCTGCCACCCAAAGTTTCTACAGTTGCATTGACTTCTATCCATGGCTTTGGTTTTGCGTCGGTGAAGGGCTGGTAGCCTTCAAAAACGGAGCGGTAGGGCAAGGACTCGGATAGTTGTCGCATGGCTGGGGCGATTGAGCGCATGGGTGAAGGTGTGGCACCAGCAGTTGCCACAGCAACCTGGGCGTGGGCAGAGAAAGCGGTGAGCGCAGCCAAAGCGTACAACCGCGAATAGGAATGGAGAGGGGGCATGGAATCCTCGCGCGAAAAAAGGGATAGGCGCCATGGTCACCACGGTCGTAGTGGGCCAATGGCAGACAAAGCAACGCATCCGCTACCCGCTAGTCTGGAAACTGCGGGTTGGATGGAGCCTAGGCGCGAGGCGGTTTGTCTGGAAGAGAGGCGGCGCGGGCTTGGATGAATACCAGGGGTTCGGCCAATTCAGATTTGGGGGTGGTCGATGCTGAGAAAACTTGCTGCTGCGCGATCATTGCCATGCTATTGCAGCAGGTGGCACAAATGCTGCATCGGTGGCTAGACTCCTTAGAAGCCTTGCCGTGCATCGCATGCTCATGTTGGCTCTCGGTTGCAGAAGTGCTCGGAGCCACAGCATCCACCTGATGTTGATGCTGCACACCAATGTCGCAAAACAACATGGCGGTGGCCGCAAACCCCTGCAAGGGGATAGCAGCCATCAAGAGCCAAACGAACAGAATGCGCATACGAAGCATGGTGTGCAGATTCTACGTGTACGGAATATTTTAGGATCCTGAATGTCAAATACCTGACTTTCGGTCAGTCTTTTTCCCTATGCTTTTTGCCGTTTCCATGGACTCGATCGTGTTCATGGTCATGATCTTCGTGGTCGCCGCGCTCTTCATAGCGCTCGCGTACCCAGTCGTCTCGCACAAAATTAACCTGTCGGTCGCAGGCGTTGTAACGCCCACAATGTTTGCTCCAATGCTTTTGGTGTCCTGGAGGAACATACAGATATATTGGTTCTTGCTGCACAGCAATCGGTTGCTGAACAACCACAATGGGCTGAGGGTATACCAGCCGGGGCGCCGGATAGTTACCAATATCGATCCGTCCATAGACTCCCGGCTGATTTATGCCAACGGACACACCGATGTTTGATTGGGCAAAGCTGGATGCAGCGGCGCCCAAGGCGATCGCAAGAAGCCAAAGTCTTTTCATAAGCTATCTCCAAATAGTTTAAGTATGTCCAACGAGTGGCCTGTTGATTGCGCCTGCTGACTACGCGTTTGAGCGCAACATCATGTCTATACACGCAACGTTGTCCAGCGCACACAATTGGCAAAGCCCCTCAATGGGGAATAAGCTGCTGGAACGAGCTAGTTTCAGGTGCACAATATTCCCCATGCGGTTTGAGTTAAGACTACTACCAACACACCTAGACAATTCAGACGCTATGTAAACTTTGGCGGTCAGCGATGCGACAGGACTTCGCCAATCGGTTGTATTTGAGTATTGGCATTCCGGCCCGCAGCTCTTTGTGATAAGCGTACAGATCAAACCCAGCGGCACACATTGGGCAAGACCCACGATGATGCTTCGGACACCCGTGACCGGTATAAATTTTGAACGTATTTGTCTGGATCAGTAGAAATCCAGCACCTCGGGCTAATAGCCGTCAGTGCAAACATTTAGGTCCAGCAACCTGACGATACCAACCAAATTCTGATTCGGTTACTGATTTTTCTTGGCGACTTCGTTACCAAGGTAGCCTCCACCGATCGCTCCGGCTATGGTTGCTAAGGTCTTGCCATTTCCACTTCCGACCTGATTGCCCAACACACCACCGATTACCGCTCCTACTCCAATCCCGACCGCGCTGTTGTGCGGTGCCGGTTTTGCGATAGGTGCCGGCGATGGTGCATATCCATTGCTCGCCACTTGGCCGTTACGCTCTTGCTGTGCGTAGTTTCCAGTATGTTGCGTGGAGGTTCTATGTTTAAGCGCTGCTGGGGGAACAATTGGTTGAGGAGATTTCGCATCTGAAACTATTTCAGTGGGTGCGTGCTGTGCATCCGATGTAAATCCATGCGAGTTGGGTAAAACACCAGTAATGGCGGCGATGCCCAGTGCGCTCATCAGCGTGACGGACACGGCCGCTACTGCAACCAGAGGGTGAATGCGATGTTTTGTTTGAAAAGTAGTCATGAAAGCTCCTTCATGTGTTGGCCCTGTTGAGGGTATATAAAACTAACGGATCAATCGCAAGATTGGACGTATAGAACTTGTTTCAACCGTAAGTGAATGTGTGTGGCCGCTGACAAAGGTGAAAGGTCCCTTGTTGCCACGCAGCACAGGATAGTTCTAGGCACTAACCCCAAAACCACACGTCAATTCGTTAGCACTACCTGAATCGTTGCTACTTGCGCATTGTCGTAAGTTGACGTGGCAACGAGGGTAAAGCTCAACGGTGCACTCAGGGAAAAGTCTGATGCAGTGTCGATCGAAATTCGCGAATCTGTTTCGGTTGTGAGTCGAATACCAACACCACCATAGTCGACAGTAACACCCGTTCCAGTTACGGCACTACCACCCACCATAAGCGTCCAAATCACTGACTCACTTGCATCGAACTGTATCGATTGTCCTACGGGCAAATATACAGTTTGAGTAACTCCTGGAGAAATGTTAACGCCATTGACAGGATGGCCGCCAACCGCAACGCTGATATCAAATGGTGTGGCGACAACTGCGTCAACGCTACCGCCGCCTCCGCACGCGCTAAGGCCCACCATAAGGGCCAATCCGGCCAATCCAACGCCAACCGTTTTGTACATCGAGTTTGCTTTCATACACACCTTCTTCACTGTTGCATTCTTTAGACCGCTACTTAGGCAACGTATGGGCACCACTTTCCGACTCACTTTTTTGACAAGTCGTTGTAACGAAATGTTAGCGATCCGCAAACTGAACTGGTGCCCCAGTTGTTTGAGGATGCGTGAAATGAGATAGCGGGTCTGTGTAGTAACGCGCTTTAGTACATGATTTGAAGAAAGTTTGTAAACATCGTTAGCGCCGTCACCGGTTTCATGCTCCTTTTCGACGATTCCTAGCCAGCGGTTGGATGGGAGTCACGTATAGGGGTTTCGTGTAAGTGGGTATTCAAATTGGGAGCCTAGCAAAGCGGCCAGGACCGTCCATTCATGTCATAGGCCGGATTGATTACGATTGCCTACTTGATCCAAGTATCAATCTTCAACAGCGCGAGCACACCCATCAAGGCGAACATTGCCGCTGCGATCGAATGCACCAGCTTCATGGGAATCTTCTTGGAGAAGCGGTCGCCAACGAACACTGCTGGCACATCGGCAATCAACATGCCCAGCGTGGTGCCGATGACCACCATGACGGGGTCGGGGAAGTGGGCCGCCATTGCGACCGTAGCTATCTGCGTTTTGTCTCCCATCTCGGCTAGGAAGAACGTGACGAGCGTAGCGCCGAAAACACCCAAATGCTTGGCCGCTTGAGTTTCCTCTTCTTCAATCTTGTCCGGAATCATGGTCCAAACAGCCATGCCCAGAAAAGACACGCCGACGACCCAGCGCAGAGTCTCAGGCGTCAGCATGGAGGTGATCCATGCGCCCAAAGCACCCGCCTCCCCGGCCGAACCGGAGGCTGCATGGTCAAAGGTCTTGCCAAGTCGGAAACCGCTTGCACCATGATCGTGCGGATCAAGTGTGTTGACGCAAGCACCTACAACGAATCGAAGGCCGGCTACTCCCCAGTGACGCCCAAATCATAACAAAGCTGAACTGCTTATCAAGCGCCATCAGTTTGCTGGTGAGTCGGATCGACTCAAAAGTTCATCTCAGGTAAGAGCGCAAAACATCAATGACCTCTTCAAGGTCGGCAGCCCTCTGCTTTGGGTCTTCAACCGAAGGTCCCAGATGGTCCCTCAGATGGCCTTCAAGAACCTCATACATCAATCCGTTGACTGCGCCTCGGATCGAAGCAATTTGTTGGAGGATCGCAGAGCAATCAGTCTCGCTCTCGAGGGCGCGCTCCAATGCTTCGGCTTGGCCTTTGACACGCCGGACTCGGGTGAGAAGCTTCTTCTTCCCCTTGATGGTGTGCGGCATGGATCTGGGCTCCTTGGGTTAATTTTAATATAGTGGGGTATAGTATATTGAATCTGGGGTCTGCCCTATCTTGCCCCAAACAACCGAGATACGACATGCCCCCCATCGCAGAAATGATCCAGCAAGGTTCGACCAACCTCTGGCTATTCATCCCCACGGCAATTCTGCTGGGAGCTTTGCATGGCTTGGAGCCAGGACACTCCAAAACCATGATGGCTTCGTTCATCATTGCGGTGAAAGGGACCATTTCTCAAGCCGCGCTGCTTGG
>JBDTAG010000101.1:0-4352 GCA_039924745.1 Rhodoferax sp. | reverse complement strand
GTTCCAGGTTGAACAGCGATTGGGCGTGTTCGCTGGACTCGAACACGAAGGACGTGGTCAGGTGGATGGGTGTGGCGCGTGCACCCGTAGTGGGGTCGGGCGAGGCGCCTGCGTGCAGGGCCAAAGTGTCAAAACCGGGATCAGCGTAGCCGGGCATAAGGTCTCCAAATTGATGCTTGCAATTGTGGGCTATATTTGGGTGAGATTCTCCACCCCAGTGCCAGAGGAAAACACCATGAAAGTCAGCGATATTCTGCGCGTCAAGGGCGGCACGCTTTACACCACTACACCGGAAGACACGTTGGCCGATGCGGCCCAGTTAATGGCCGAAAAAGATATTGGCTCGCTGGTCGTTATCGCGCACGGCTTGGTGGTGGGCATGTTGTCGTTCCGCGAGGTGATTCAGGCCACGGTCAAGAATGGCGGGGCCTTTGGCACCACCACGGTCTACCGTGCCATGGACTCCGGTCCGTTGATCTGTACGATGGAAACCGAGCTGGACGAGGTGCGCCGCATGATGCTGGAGCGCCACGCGCGCTACATGCCGGTCATCAACAACCGCATGTTGATGGGCGTGATCAGTTTCTACGACGTGGCCAAGGCTGTGGTGGATAGCCAGAATTTTGAGAACAAGATGCTCAAGGCCTATATCCGCGATTGGCCGGAGGGCGAGGACCCAGCCGACAAGGCCAAAGGCTGAAGTCGCGGGTTTCGTGGTGCTGTTGCGATAAGCAACAACGACACTAGGAGTCAAGCTAAGTTGCGTGCGCTGGTACGTGGCTTACCCGCTGAGCCTGCGCCGCATCGAGGAGATGATGCGACAGAGCCCATGCGAGCTACCGTTTGGACAGCCAATACTCCCGCATCAGCTCATGTGACCATGCCGGCTGTTGAACCTCCTGACGTGGCAGGAATTCGACCATGACGGGTTTGATGTCCAACACCGGGGTGCCATTGATTGCGTCGAGTTCGGCGACGTATAGCTTGGTGCCTTCTACGCGAACCACGCGACAGATGGTGCTGCCGATGCGGTTAGGGCGGTTCTTGCCGCGCTGCGCAAATATTCCCACCAAGGGCCACGCCTTGTTGTTTCGAGGATGACGTGCCCCCGTTTCGATCTTTGAAGGTTCGACTTCGTGAAACTGGAAGAGCACTTCTACATGCGAAAAGTCAGCCAAACCCTGTAGAGACTCCGCCGCGTATTGCTCTGTAAGAGCGATACATGCTTCCTCTCCACCCCAAAAATCGTCCTGGGCATGAGGCCGCAAGGCCTCGACGAAGGCTATTGCTTGGACTTGTGAATTCATGGACTCGACTTCTAAGTTGATGCCCAACGATTAGCGTTTATTGCCCGAGAAACCATACTGGAACAAACCAAGTGACGCCCCCTATCAGCAGATAAACCACATTGGACTAAACCGCTTGTAGTAGCGGTAGATTGCAGGGGATTGTAGGTTGGGATCTATTCAGAAAACGGAAAATAAAGCACGCCAAGCTCGACTGGCAGTAGCAGATTACGGGAGGGCGATGAGTATTGTCCCCAACAGGTTTGCACTGACCAGCGGTGCCTTTGGCCTGTGATCCAAACAGCGCAAGCTTGCGAATCCGATGTGATTCGCAGAACTGTTGAACGGTGCGCTCATCGAGGTTCAAAACGGGGTGCATACAGTGTCGTCAGGTTGGCTTGGTTACATTGTGCCTTGGTGGCGCGATGACCTTGCAGTGTGTGCAAGTTTCGATGTCACATTCATGGATGCCGGGCGCAGCGCGGCGTCAGGGATAATCCCCACCTATGAGCGGAAACACCTTCGGAACCCTATTCGCAGTCACCAACTTTGGTGAATCCCACGGCCCAGCCATTGGCTGCGTGATTGACGGCTGTCCGCCGGGCATGGACCTTTGCGAGGCAGACATCCAGCGCGACCTGGACCGCCGACGCCCCGGCACCAGCCGCCACGTCACCCAACGCAACGAGCCCGACGCCGTGCAAATCCTCAGCGGCGTGTATGAAGGCAAGACCACCGGCACGCCGATAGCGCTGCTGATTCGAAACACCGACCAGCGCAGCAAGGACTACGGCAACATTCTGGAGAGCTTCCGCCCCGGCCACGCCGACTACGCCTACTTTCAGAAATATGGCATCCGCGATCCACGGGGCGGTGGCCGATCCAGCGCACGGCTGACCGCACCGATGGTGGCTGCCGGTGCCGTTGCCAAGAAGTGGTTGTTCGAAAAATATGGCACCACATTCCGTGGCTGCATGACGCAGATTGGCGAGGCCGTCATCCCGTTTGAATCGTGGGACCATGTGCCCAACAACCCATTCTTTGCCCCCGTCGCCGATGTGCAGTCGCTGGAGGACTACATGGATGCGCTGCGCAAGGCCGGTGACTCGTGCGGTGCGCGCATCCGCGTCAGCGCGTCACGCGTGCCGGTGGGCTTGGGTGAGCCGTTGTTCGACAAGATGGATTCAGACATCGCCTACGCCATGATGGGTATCAACGCAGTCAAAGGCGTGGAGATTGGCGCGGGCTTTGCCAGCGTGACGCAGCGCGGCACTACCCATGGTGATTCACTTACGCCCGGCGGTTTTGCCACCAACAACGCGGGCGGCACCTTGGGCGGCATCAGTACCGGGCAAGACCTGGAGGTCAGCATAGCGATCAAGCCCACTAGCTCGATCATCACGCCGCGTGATTCGATTGATGTTGCGGGCAACGCCACCCAGGTCATCACCAAGGGCCGCCATGACCCCTGCGTGGGCATACGCGCCACACCCATTGCCGAGGCGATGCTGGCCCTGGTGGTGATGGAACATGCGTTGCGCAACCGCGCCCAATGTGGGGACGTGGTGCCCGCACTGACGCCGATACCCGCACAGGCCTGAGTCGGAGTTGTTTAAGGAAAATAGGGCTCTAGCCCTCGTGTAATATGGATAAGTAGCTATTTAATTGATAGCGAATGCCTTCCGTTAGCTGAAAGTACCCGATGACCATGAAAACCGTCTTTGTTCTGAATGGCCCGAACCTGAACCTGCTGGGCACGCGCGAACCCCATGTGTATGGCTCGCAGACGCTGGACGATGTGAAGGCGCTCTGCGAGCGTGCGTGTACGGCCAACGGGTTTGCATTGGATTTTCGGCAGAGCAACCACGAAGGCACTTTGGTGGATTGGCTACACGAAGCCGGGCGGCTGCAGGCGGCAGGTACGTTGGCCGGTGTGGTACTCAACGCCGGTGCCTACACCCATACCAGCGTCGCCTTGCACGACGCCATCAAAGGCACGGGCGTCACGCTGATTGAGTTGCACATCAGCAACGTCCACGCCCGTGAGGCGTTTCGACACCATTCCTACATATCGCCAGCTGCCAAGGCAGTTATCGCCGGGTTTGGTGTCAATGGCTATGCGTTGGCGATCTCAGGTTTGGTAGCCATAGAGGGTAGATAGCCGCGTAGGTGACATCAAAATTGTGCCGGGTTCGAGAGATTTCGGTTTAAATGGAACGGCCGTGCAACTTGTTTCCGCACGGCATTCCATAGTTTGGTCTAGTGCTTGACACGTCGAACAACTTTTATAAAACAATTGGAGTCTACGCAATGAAGATTTTTTCCCTCTTAAAAACCCTGTTGTGCGTTTCTGCCATGGGATTGGTGATGTCGGGAGCGGCTCGTGCGGACCAAGGTACCGCTGCCGAGGCTGAAGCTATGGTTAAAAAGGCCGTCGCTTACATCAAGGCCAATGGCACTGAAAAAGCATACGAAGAATTTACCCACGGAAAGTCCTTCAAGGACCGCGACCTTTACATCATCGTTTACGACCTGAATGGCAAGAATTTGGCTCAGGGTGCCAATCCCAAATTGGTGGGCAAGGATCTGATTGGTCTGAAAGACCCTGATGGCAAGCCACTCATCAAAATGTTTGCAGATTTCGTAAAGGCAAAAGACAAAGGTTGGGTTGAGGGCTACAAATTCTTGAACCCCGTGACCCAAAAAATTGAAGGCAAAGCGATGTACTTGGAACGTGTTGGCGACACTATGGTGGGTTGCGGCATTTACAAGGGTTAATTCTCTCTCGCTGGGTTCCAAGACCTTGCTATGGTCTTGGACGTTTGCAAGTTTCGAGGCGCTTTATGAATTTACGTAATTTTAAAATCGGGCTTCGGCTTGGTTTGGGCTTTGCTGTCATTCTTTTGGCTGCGGCGAGCATGTTGATTGGCGCATTGATTAGCGTCGGTAGCAGCCGTGCGGCATTGATCGACACCTTGGAGCGTGCAGACATCCAGCAAGGGCTTGCAAACGAGATGCGCGATGCGATGCAGAGCAGCGCGATCTCAGTACGCAATATGGGCTTGC
>JBDTAG010000100.1:0-3093 GCA_039924745.1 Rhodoferax sp. | reverse complement strand
GTCCTGTGGACATGTCAACCCTGTATGGAGTCTGCAATCACCAAATGGCAACTCCAACCGCGAAGGCCGCCGCACCAAGACCGACTACCAGGGCGGGGATCATCCATTGGTACAACTTTGATTCAATATCGGCACTTTCAGGATCTTTCGGATCATACTGAACGGTGATTTCGGCGCCGATGTCGTATGGCTTTTGGTTGCTGCCGGTGGACGCGGTGAAGCGTCGCTTGGTGCCAGTCGCATCGAGGAACTCAACAATGGGGTAGTGATTTGCGGCGCCGCTGTTCGCTAAACTATCCGTTTTCGATCTGACGCTCTGGTAGGCAACCAGTGTGCCGATGCACGTGGTGGCGGTGGCGGCAAAGGTCCGCATGTAATTGAAAAGAGCAATGGCGCCAGCACCCATTGCGATGCCGCCAACCAAAAAAGCCACTGCCATGATTCGGCCTATATCCATGTAGTTCTCCTTGTGCCTGGGACGCTTTCAAAATTTCTCGCCGGCTCCCAAATACCGCCACTGCCCCACGGGCAAATCGCTCAGCGCTACGCGCCCCAGCCGGATGCGGCGCATGTCAATAATCTCCAGCTTGGCGCGCTCGCACAGGTAAGAAATCAGCCCGCGGTGTGCGCCCTTGATCGCAAAGCGCAGTTTGCTGCGTTCGGGCGAGGTGCTGTTGATGCTGACCTTGGCCTGGGGCAGGCTTTCGTCCGAATCCAGCGTGCGATTCAGCAGGTGCAGGGCCTGCGCGGTTACCTCACCCTGCACATCCACAATCACCTCGTGCTCCATCGAGCCCAAGTCTTCGCTCAGCTTGCGCTCCACGCGCCAGTCTTGCGTGAACACGATCAGCCCGCTGGCGGCGTTTTCCAGCGGCACCATGGCCTCCAATTGTTTGAAGTGGCGTTGCAGCACGCGATTGCCACAGGGGTCATCGGCCCAATGTTTGGCCGTAGTCAGCAGCGTGTGGGCATCGTCAAACGGTGCGCGGCGGGCTGCGCGGTTGAGCTTGGACAAAGACTCTTCGGTGCCATCGACCCAGTCCGCCGGTTTGTGCAGCACGATGGTGATGCTGGACAGTTCCAACAGGCTGGCATTCGGGTCGATGGTGATGGCTTGGTTCTGGATGCGGAACTGCGGCTCTTCCACCACCTGGCCATTGACCTTGACCCAACCACCTTCGATGTATTGTTCAGCTTCGCTGCGCGAGCACGGCACCATGGTCGCCACGCGTTTGGCCAGGCGATCACCGGTATCCAGCAGCGGCTGCGGTTCAGGCTGCGGCGCGGCAACTGGTTTGGTACGCAGTGCGGTAATGGGGCGTTGGCGCGGCTTGGCGTTGGGGCGTTTGTTGGAGACGGGTGCGGGCGCTGGCGTGGTAGCGGGGCGCGCGGCGATCGGCACCGGTGCGGGTTTGGGGGGCTTGGGTTGTAGGCGCAAGGTGCCCGGTACGAGAGGTTTTGTCATTGCAGGTACTGTAATTCAGTCGCGGCGATTTATGAGTTTTGCGGCGAGCGCGTGCCGCCGAAGAATTGCGCGAGCCGATGGGCGACCGCGCGCAAGAACTTGAACAGCGCCACCATCAGTAACACGGCCACTGCCAAGGTCAGCACCAAGGCCACGGCAAACGCGGCAGGGTGTGCGGCCGCCAGCCACAGCATGAAGACCACCCAGCCGTCTTCCAGCAGCGACACGCCAATGTTCGAGAACGGCTCGGGCGAGGTATTGACGGCGGCCCGCGTCGTGAGCTTAGCCGCGTGGCTGGTGGCAGCCAGGCTACCGCCCAACAGCGCTGCGATCATGGTCATCGTCGTGCCATCGGCGCCCATCGTTGCAGCGGCCAGCGCGGCCCCAGCGGGGATGCGGATGACGGTGTGGACGATATCCCATAGCGAATCCACCAGCGGAATTTTGTCGGCAAAAAACTCCACACAACCCATGAAGCCGCTCGCCGCCAGCACTCCGGGGTGCTGTAGCACCTGCAGACCATGCGGCAGATCGATCCAACAGAAGTAGCCCGCGCCACCCACCAAAAACACCGCCAAGTACAGCCGTAAGCCACTGGCCCAGCCCAAGGCCGCTGCAAGCGCTAGCAACTGGGGGGCATCCATCAACTGGTCGAAACTTGGCATGGGATTCAAACCGAGCCGCCTTGTAGGCCCTGAATATGCTCGACATGCGCCAATAGCGAGCGCTTGGCCACAGGCCACACGCGCGGCTCCACATCGTCGTACGCCAGTGGCAACCAGTCGTCCACCGTGCCCTCTGGGTTCGCAGCCATAACGGCGGCAATCTTGGCCTCCCGCTTGAGGCGGTGCGCCTTCAGGTGCGTGATGACGGCGTTGGCCGCTGTGCGCGAGCCGCCCAGCACATAGCCGTGGGCGGGCAAGATGAACTCCACGCCGTGTGCCTCGCAGGCGGCCAGCAAGGTGTCCAGAGACTGCAAATAGTCGCCCATGTGGCCGTCCGGCGGGTCGATGACCGTGGTGCTGCCATTCAGGATGTGGTCGCCCGAGAACAGCAGGCCGTCTTCTACCAGCAGCAGGCACACATGGTTGGCCGCGTGGCCAGGTGTGTAGATGGCCTGCAGCGTATGGCTTGAAGAGATGTCGGCCCCCACGCTTGCCACTGCGTGTGCTGCGCTGCCCCCCGTGGGGGTGCTTTCACCTTGGGGCGGCCCTGCGGTGAAATCGACCTCTAGCCCTCGTGGAATAAGCGTGAGTAGCTCATTATTTTGTAGCATCCTGTCTGGAGTGAAAGCACTGGCCGCGCGTGCGGTGGGTGCGGACGGCAGGCCCAGGATGGGCGGCGCGGTGGAGCACAAGGCTTGCAGCGGCTTGGCACCGGGCGAGTGGTCGGGGTGCGAGTGCGTGCACACAATCATCTGAATATTGCCGCCGCTGCCGTCCGGGTGCAGCGCGGCGCGCCACAGGCGCTGGATGTGGTCGGCATCCGCCGGGCCAGGGTCGATGGCAACAAAGCCGGTGTTGGCGTCGCCCACCAGGTAGCTGTTGGTGCCGGGGCCGGTCATGAAACCGGGGTTGGGCGCGGTCAGGCGCTGCACGTTGCGCAACAGGTGCACGGGGCGCTCGGCC
>JBDTAG010000099.1:0-4753 GCA_039924745.1 Rhodoferax sp. | reverse complement strand
TAAAAACCCAAATCAGTCTTTCCCCAGTTGAGAAGTTGGATCCCTTGTACCAGCTCAGGTCCGCCACGGCACAGTAGATGAACCATGGAGCCGAGATTGTCAGAACCATCCGCAGTCCGCTCGCTCGAAGCACCCCAAAGGCCACCCACGCAAAAAGCCCTGCAAACAGACCCTGGGGAAGTAGAACAATCAGCACCGTGTTGAGAACAGACCCCGTCCATCCTCCCATCTGCCGTAACGGTTGAAGCCAGTTTGGCGTTGGGTGTGACAACACCGCAATGAAATTAGTGTTGACGGCAAGGAGCCATGCCAAGACGCAGCCCGCAACGAATGCCCATAACAACTGTAAAAGGGACGGGCGGTGAATCTGGGTGCCACTTGGACGCGCAAGCTGGCGCACCTTTTCCAAAAAATTGTTTGCCATGGAACCCCTTTTAAAAGTCGGCTGCGCATGCTGCGGATAGGACCACCAACCGCATGAGGACAAGTATGGCGTCGGCAGGCTACCCTAACGCCGCTCTCCGCGAGGCTTTCGAGCGCTAGCTGATAACATTTGACGATCAAACATAAAAGAGGGTTTAGGGAGTTGTGAAAACTGCATATTTCATCGTACTGATTGCGACCATTACTGTGGCTGGCACCGCTGCGCAGGCGCAATCCCGGTACACCTGCACCGTCAACGGTCGATCGGTTATTTCAACGCAACCCTGCCCCAACTCAGGAATTGTGTATTACGGTCCTACGGCCACCAAGTCGGCTTACGAGGCACCACTGCCGCCCAGCAGGCCAGCGCCAGTCCATCTGAAGTACCTGAACCCGCGTTGCGCGTCGCTCAACGATGCTTTGCGCACAGCGGGGACGCGTGGCCTGAAGTCCGACACCGTCAACCAGATGCAGCGGGAATACAGCGAACTGTGCGCAGAGAATGAAAGTGAAGCCTACGGCCAGGTTTTGCAAGAACGCAAGGACAACAAGAAGAAGCTGTCCGAGTCCAAGGAAGCGGAAAAGCTGAACCAGGAACGGTCGCTCGAACACCAGCAGCAATGCGGCGAATCCAAACGAATTCTCTACACCAAGCGTGCCCGTAAAGATTTGACCGATGGTGAAAAGGCTGACCTGCAACGCTTCGAAGACAACTACCACAACCGTTGCGGTTGACGGCCCCTGCGCCTCACACCGCTACTTGCAGTTCAGTGGCAAATATTCTTTGGCGATATCGGTCTTGTTCTCGCCCTTGACCACCATCTTGTCCGGCACGCTGGCCGCGCCACAGACCCAAGTTACCGGCACAATCGGCGCATCTTCCACAACCGCCGGGCGCAGCGTCAACGTCTTGTTCGTCAAGTTTCCATTGGCGCGGTTGCCATAGGTAATGTTGATGGCACCGTCTTTTACCGTAACGGCCCGCACCAGGTTGCTGACGATCTTGTCTGCTGCGGGCAACCCTGTGCTTGCGTTGTCCACCGGCAGTGTCTTAGTGGCAGCCCAGCTGGCCGCAATCGGGCCTCTTGCCAGGTTGGCCAAAGCACTGCCTTCAACGATCTGGTCGCGGATGATTTTGCCCTAGTAGCTGGGCATCGCAATCATCGCCAAGATACCAATGACGGCTACTACCATCAACATTTCGATAAGGCTGAAGCCAGTGTGCAAATTTTTCATGTCGAGTACAAAACCATCAATCGTGGCCCCTTTCTTTGATGAGGGGCCACCGTGCACAAATAAGGAATCGCCCCCATTGTGAACCGATTCAGAGGTTGAAACGATGTGATGCACTCTGGCTTGGCCCGACGGCCGCAGCCGATGGCCGGCTCTCTACTTTTAAGACAGCAAACGTACGTTTTGCATCGCCTCAGAGAAGAAAGCGCGCAACGTGGAAGCGCTCATCTTGTATGGATCAAAATCCGCGGTGCTGGAGTATTTCAGAAACAGCTGGCGGTTCTCCTGGGTGGCCGCAATGAGCCCCATCGACCAGCTTCCAAATTGGCGGACCGCAATCTCGGAAAGATCCAGAACCGATGGGTCTTTGTGCCGCGGGTCTTTGAGGATACGGTGGTACAGCGCATTGACAGCCGTCCGGTCGCCTTCAAGCTGCTGAAGAAAAATGCCGTTCGACAAACACAGTGCGCCGGTTACACCAGCACTCTGGTTATTGCGCGCTGAACTTTGCAGAATATCTTTGACATCGCCAGGGCCCAAGATGGTTGCAGTTTTGCTGGCGTAGGTAAGCTGTACAAGCATGGGGTTATTTCCTATGAAACGTGGCTGTTTCCACGGTATGTTTTGGTTTAACCCGACAACGATAACAAAAAGGCAATGCCCTGTGTGCTGGCTTGTGCTATGCGCCTAGTGTTCACCCGCATGATGGCAGTACCGAGAGCCCAGCACGAGGTGGATCGCTTAAGGAAATCGTGGCTCTAGCCCTCGTAGAATATGCCTATACAGCTATCAAATTCATAGTGTTTTACAACTTTGATCCACCTAAAAGCCAAAGCGGTTTGGGGTGTGCTTGAGCGCCTTCATTGCATCCAAGGGCATGTTCAAAGCCCCGATACGTCTGCGCCGACAGCTAGGCCGCGACCTCACCTGACAGGTACTGATAAGCCTGTGCTGCACTCAAAAAAACCTGCCCCGTCAAATCCTTGTCGAGCAGCTTGCTGTGCTTGAGCCGGTCCATAACCGGGCCTTTGACCTCACACAGGTGCAGGCAGCGTTTTTGTGTTCGCATATTTTTGTTCAACTCAATCAGCGCCAGCAGTGCAGTGGTGTCCACCATGTTGACCGCAGACAGCACCAGCACCAAATCGCGAATATCGGGGCGCGACAGCAGTTCACTTTCGATACGGTCGACCACGCCAACGGTGTTGTTGAACACCAAGTCTGAATCGATACGTAGCATCAGCACATGGGGTAGCGTCTCTACCGTGTAGCGGGCTTGGTTGCGAAAATGCTCGGTGCCCGCCAGACGACCCACAATGGCGATATGGGGGTTGCTGCTGCGCCAGATCAGTGTTGCAAATGACAGCACAACACCCATCAACACGCCCTCTTCGACACCCAACACCAAGACGCCCACTGTGGTCGCGACCAGCGTGGCCGCATCACTGCGGTCATGGCGCCATGATTCAGTCAGGGTGGTGAAATCAATCATGCCGATCACCGCCACAACGATGGTGGCCGCCATGGCCGGCAAAGGAATGAAAGACAGCCAGGCATTCGGCAAGCACAGCGCTATGGCAATCAAGCCGGCTGAAAATAAAGTGGCCAACGGCGTGTTGGCACCCGCCGCATAGTTGACCGCTGAGCGCGAAATGCTGCCCGTCACCACAAAGCCACCGCTGACCGCGCTGGCCAGATTGGCCGCGCCCAGACCCAGTAATTCGCTGTTGGTGTTGATGCGCTCGCCACGCTTTTGGGCCAGCGTTTGCGCAGCCGACTGGCTGGCCAAGAACACCATGAAGCCAATCAGCAACGAAGGCAGCAACAGCGTCCGCCAGTATTCTGTTGACAGCGACAAACCAATGGCCGGTAGACCTGCAGGAATTTGACCAACGGTTTTGACACCCTGTGCATCCAGCCCCAGCAAAGCCACCACAAAGGTGGAGCCTACGATGACCACAATCGGCGCCAATTTAGGGAGTATGTCGGACACCCAACCGCCTCTGGATTTCAATAGCGATGGCAACACGTAGCGCGCCAGTGCCAGCAAGACCAACGACACCAGACCGACAATGGCGCTGGGGCCGTGGATGGCCGCAATGCTCCATTCTTTAGACAGCCCCAGTACCGGTTTAAGCTGCCCCACCGCAATCACAACCGCAGCCCCGCTCGTAAAGCCGCTCATGACCGGGCGGCTGAAAAAGCTGGACAAGAAACCCAACCGCAGCACACCGCAGATAAACAGCACCACCCCAGTCATCAAAGCCAGTTGCTGCGACAGCACCGTGTAGAGCGCACTACTCGACGGTGCCAACGCACCAAGAGCCGTACCCACCATCAGCGACGTAATGGCCATCGGGCCCACCGACTGCACCATGCTACTGCCGAACACCGCATACGCCACGGGCGGCAACAAGCTGGCGTAGAGACCCGACACGGGTGGCAAACCGGCGACCAAGGCATAGGCCATGCCCTGCGGAATGAGCATCAACGCAACGATGATCCCGGCAACTACATCGCCGGTCAAAAAACCTCTGCGGTACTGTTTTATCCAGTGCATAAATCCTGCGAACTATAGCGGCTGCCGCACAGGTGCCCTCAAGGTCTCTGGTCCGTGGTTATTAGCCATTTGGCCAGCATCGATCGCAGCACACCAAGCGCGACAGGCTTGGACAGAAAGTCATCCATTCCTGCGGCGAAACACCGCTGGCGGTCTTCTTCAAATGCATCGGCCGTGAGCGCAATGATGGGAATGCGAGGCCGCTTCTGCGCCGTCTCCCACTGGCGAATACGCTCCGTAGCGGTGTAGCCATCCATCACCGGCATGTGTACATCCATCAACACCAGATCAACCGCCACGCCATCAGATGAATGGGCAATTGCGTTGAGCGCTTTTTGACCATCGCCCACCAACGTCATCGTCAAACCCAGACGTGCCGCAAACGACTGCATCACCATAGCGTTGATCGGGTTGTCTTCGGCTACCAGAATGTGGCCGTGCAGGGGCCCTTCTGGTTGCGTACCGTCGGTCTTGGGCGGCTGGGCCTCACAAGCTGCGGCGCCACTTTGCGACCCGGCCACTATGTCGGCTGGCACT
>JBDTAG010000098.1:0-3179 GCA_039924745.1 Rhodoferax sp. | reverse complement strand
AATACCCCGCCGCGTGTCCGGGATGCTGGTGAGGGCAAGCTGCGCTTCAGCTCACCTTGTGCGAAGCATTGCGTTTGGCGCGTGCACGGATGTTCAACACCTCCACACTCAAAGAAAACAACATGGCGACGTACACATAGGCCTTTGGCACGTGCACGTCAAATGCTTCGGCGACCAGTAGCGTGCCGACCATAGTTAAAAACGCCAACGCCAACACCTTAATGGACGGGTGCTTGTCCACAAACTCGCCAATGGGTTTGGCCGCAAACATCATGACACCGACTGATGCAATTACGGCGGCCACCATGATGCCGATTTTGTCCACCATTCCGACTGCAGTGATGACCGAGTCCAGCGAAAATACAATGTCCACAATACCGATTTGCACAATGGTTCCCCAAAACAGGGCCGCACCGTTCTTGGGGTTTCCGCTAGCGCCAGCCTTCACCTCGTCGGACTCCTTCGCTTCCACTTCCAAGAAAATTTCGTGAGAAGCCTTGTAGAGTAGGAATAGCCCGCCGCTGAGCAGGATCAGATCGCGGCCACTGATTGCTTGTCCCAATATAGTGAACAGCGCAGTGGTCAGCGTCATCACCCATGCCAGGCTGAACAGCAGACCGATGCGCGAAACCATCGCAAAGCCCATGCCCAGACGGCGACCCATATCACGACTCTCTGGCGGCAGTCGCCCCACCAGGATGCTGATGAAGATGATGTTGTCTATACCCAGCACAATCTCCAGTGCGGCAAGCATGAAGAAGGCTACCCAAGTGTTCGGGTCAGTGAGTAATTCCATAGGAAATTCATCGGGTGTAAAGCTAACGAGTCTAGGCTGCTAGGACGTTTGCTAGGACAAGTGGGTTTCTGATTCCTCAACAGGTTTGAGGGATTGTTCTACTGCTCACTGGCCAATTCGGTCACCGTATCGTCAATGCCAGGCGTGCAACCCGGTGCAATGGCGTCCCAGCCGTGGTGGAGCACGATGTGCTCGGTGGTGTAGCACAACTCGATACGCGTTGCATCTGGCAAACGGTCGTGAACAAAGGCCTCTATTGATGAAAGCATACTCACCTTAAACTGTGCAGCCAAAATGTTCTGTTGCGGATGGTCGTCGACGTGCAACCACGGTAATAATCCGGCCAACCAAGCAAAAGGTCCCCAGCTAAGGTTGAAGGTGCTAGGGGTGAAGTCTTGTTCTCGCAGCCACTCTTGCGCCTTGCCGCGCGGATCATCACCCGGTAATATCTCGCCCCATGCAGTGGCCATCAGCTCAGCTAGCCACTGGTTGCAATTCTGGTAGCGCTGGCTGTAGGTGTAGGCATTGGCGCTATAAGTGCCGCCCAGTAAACGAAGGGCTTGTTGGTCGTCCAATGCCGTGCGCTCGAACGCCTGAGCTGCTTCGCCCGGCAGCAGCACGATCGAGATATAGCCCTTCGCAGGGTCTAGAGCACCCATCACAAAGCCTGACATACCTTGGTCAAAAATGCGTGGGCGCTTTTCGTCGCAGGAATAGTACAACTGCCGCACCGACCAAGGTATGCCTGGGCTGAATTTGAGGCTCACGCCCGCGTGTGAATAGCGTTGATCAAAGCGCTGTAACGCCAAGCCCGACCGAGCCACGATTGCCACCCGACGGCCAGATTGGTTTAGTTCTGCCTTGACTGCCGCGGCAACTTGGACCAATCGGTCCTGGGTTGCTGCGCTCGGTTCTGTCTGGTCTTGGCAATAGTGCAGTGAGCTTGCACACGCTTCTTGCGTAGCGAAAGCAAATAGAACCCCCAGTCCCAAGCGCCAGGCACCGCCCGGGCGGATCCATGTGTCAAACGCCAAGTGGGCGACTCCGCAATTCGTCAAACCATGCGTCATCCAAAACCAAAAAAAATGCAGTGTCAACATTGGCGGGTGACGCGACCGTGGCAAAAGCGATGCCATAGGGCCGGTGCTCGGCAGAGACCACGTGGCCTACCGCGAGATGCCCGTGTTCTGCGGCTTGGCGAGGCAACACCAGGAAAAACTCATCAGCCGCCTTGGGCCCAGAGGTCACTGCTTGCAAGCGCAGGCGCAGCAGGTTCGGCTGTTGGTCTAGCGCGGAGATCTCCACCACGGTGTATTGGCCTTGTGCGACTTTGTCTTTGGTGGATGAACTATTGCTGGATTTCTCAATGGACGCCGATGAGCTACCAATAGATGTAGATGAAGCACTGGATGCCGACGATGTGCTGTCTGCAAGTGCAGGAACGCTGACCAGAATCATGGCGAGCGTGCTAAGCCGGGCTAGAGTATGTTTCAAAAAATTTCGCATGAAAAGACAAATCTATGGAAGGAGGGTGAAGTATTCAAACGGAGTCTAAAGCGAGGGTAGCGTTTAGTCCAACGCAGTGCAGTGTGCGTTGTTGCACAGACCCCATAGTGCCATCTCCGTAAATTTGACCTGTAGCGCGACCGATAGGTGTTTTCTGCGCTGCTTGTTAAAACCGAAAGGACAATTTTATGAACGATAAGACGTTATCTCCTAGCCAAGTGATTGACACCCTGAACGGTCTCATCGAGTTGAGCCGCGATGGTCAAAAGGGCTTCCAGGAAGCCGCTGAGAAGATCGAAGCACACGACACGAGAACTTTTTGCCTGGAGCAAAGTCTTGCTCGCGCGAGCTTCGTCGGTGAACTGCAGACCCTCGTACACGTTCTGGGCGATGAGCCTGACAACAAGGGCACCGTAACCGGCGCACTGCGGCGTGGCTGGATGGATCTGAAGGCTGCTCTGGGTGGTGGCGACCATGCCATTCTGGATGTGGTCGAATCCAGCGAAGACCATGCTGTCAACGAATACCAAAAGGCCCTGGCCAAGGCATTACCTGCAGACGTTCGTGAAGTCGTTCAACGCCAAAGCGTCAGTGTCAAGCAAGCACATGGCACCGTCCACGTGATGCGTGACCGGGTTTCTATCTAAGCTATCCATCGAGATTGCCATTGCCATTGCGGACACGTCGATCAAACCAATTCAGGTTTCGGGCGCGTTGCAATGGTGTTATGTCAATTTTTCAGATTGAGTTGGTTTTCTAGACTAGCCAACACTGGACGAATGCCATTGCCAATTGCGATTTGCGGGTTCGAAAAGCCATCGGGTTTTTGACCCTCAACTTCACGCTGTTTGATGATGGGAACCGCCGCCGCGAACGC
>JBDTAG010000097.1:0-6409 GCA_039924745.1 Rhodoferax sp. | reverse complement strand
GATGTGTGGGCCGTAAGACTCGCACAGGTCCGCACGGGTGTCGTTGCGGATTGTATTTTGCGATGGGTCGCGAACCAGTCAATCGGCCGGGCGTCTCCAAGGCCGAGCATGGTGCACGATCAACAATTGCGCGCAGTAATACGTAGCCAAAATCCACAACGACGACAAGCCCACGGGCGTCACAAACTTATTGATGGCGATCAACGAATCGCTGACCATGAAAATGCATGCCCCCAACGCAACCCAGCGCGCCGCAGCATCGCCTTTCACGATGGCGCGGCCTATGGCTTGCGCCGCCATCAATGCGATGACGCTGACATAGGCGGCCACTGCAATCTTCAACACCGGGTTGCCCAAACCGCCCCACACAATGGCGTACATGGCCGCGCCCACCGCCAGCACGCAGGCCAAGGCCTTTTTGTTGGGAAACCAAACCTGCCCTTGGCGGAACAACGCGATGTAAAACAGGTGCGCCACCAGGAACGATGCCAGGCCCGGAATGAAGTAGTTACCCGGCAGCATCAGAAACACATCACCCACCAGCGAAAACACCAGTGCAGCCATAAGCAATGCATTGAATCGCCCGGTAGCCCTCGTGGAATATGAACGAGTAGCTACAAAAATAATAGCAATGGCCATAGTCAAGGGTTTGAAGACCATGTAGCCGCCCATCAGCCCCAATGCACCCACGGTGGCCAATGCGCCGCTTTCTACCACCAGCACCTCCAGCATCGACAGCCGCCCTTGCAAGAAATGGCCAGACGCCCATAGCCCCGCCGCAATGGCTGCGCACCAGATGGCGCGGTCGGTGACCGACATGGCATCGACGTTCCACAAGAAGGCCAGCACCGCGCCGAATGCCAACAGAAATTGCAATCCAGCAAACCACTGTGCTGGTGCGCTCAGCGGCGGGTTGTAAGTAGTGACCGACTCCAAGGTAAAAGCGGACTTGGGGTTGGCGCGTGCCATGGCGTCGCTTTGCCAGCCTGGTGGCTTGAACCACAGTTTGATCTTGTCGCCCCAGTGCGGCGTATGCCAGCTGTCTTTTGCCAACGACCAGTACGTTTCGACGTTGGCCCACAGCGGGTCCCAGCTGTTCAGCGCGCCACGGGTGCCGTAGACGCAAGGCTCGACTTCTTCATGGAACGTGCCAAACATGCGGTCCCACAGGATCAGGATACCCCCGTAGTTCTTGTCGATATACGGGTCGTTAACCGCATGGTGCACGCGGTGGTTGCTGGGCGAGCAGAACACGCGGTCAAACCAACCCAGCTTGCCCACCTGCTCGGTATGCACCCAAAACTGGTAGAGCAAATCGATCAACAGCACGATGCCAAACACCGTGGGCGGTACCCCAGCAATGGCCATCGGCAGGTAAAAAATCCAACCCAACAAAAACCCGCTGGAGGTCTGGCGCAATGCCGTAGTCAGGTTGTAGTGCTGGCTTTGGTGGTGCACCACATGCGCCGCCCACAGCATCGCCACCTCATGCCCCATGCGGTGCAGCCAGTAGTAGCAAAAATCGTAGAACACCAAGGCCAGCAGCACGCCATACCAAGTGCTCCAAAACTCCATGTGTGGGTACAGCGCCAGCGCTTCAAAGGCCATCACATAGATGCCGATGCTGAACAGCTTGCCCAGCACGCCGGTCAGTTGGCTCAGCATGCCCAAGCTGATGCTGTTGATGGCGTCATTCAGCCGGTAGGGCGTTTGCCCGGCGGTGCGGCTGGTATGCCTGCGGCTCCACAAAAGCTCCAGCACGATCAACAACAAAAAGACCGGGGTGGCGAAAACGATGACTTTGCTCATGCTGCTATTTTCGCTGAGCAAATGCTTTGTTAAATGCGGGGCAACCCTAGGGAAGTTTGTTCTCGGAATTCCACGTTGTGGGCTTGACCCTCGTACCTTCAATGACCATACTTCTCCACGGGGGCCGTCTTATTTTGATGAGGTATTGCCATGGATTGCAAAAACCTGTGCGCCGTTTTTTTTGTCGTTTTGGGATTAGGGGGGTGTGCAGCGTCCAAGTTGGACAATACCGTCGCGCTGCCCCATGACGTCTGGAAAGACGCCGCGTTTGCCTACAAACCTGCCCTGGTGACCGAAACCCCGGAAACTGTTTTCGCGCTGGACCCCGATGTGGTGCGGAGCATGGGGCTTAAAGAGCTTGCCGCTCACTCGACGAAGAAGCGCCTTAACCTGTTGCTCGCACGCTTTTACGGTGCCAATGGCATACGCCTGTCCTATGCCAGCGGTCATACCACCGGTGCCTCCGAGACTTGGCGCAGCAAGCGGGGGGATTGCCTCTCGTTGACGATTCTTTCGTTTGCATCGGCCCGCTATTTGGACCTTGAGGCGCATATGCAGGATGTGCAGGTCCCCGCATTTCTAGATCGTCGCAACGGAGTTGACTACATCAATGGGCACGTCAACGTCATGTTGAGCCATGTAGATGACGTGACGATCGAAGGTCGTTCCTACGGTTCGGGCAACTTGATCATTGATTTCGAGCCGCAAGTTGGCACACGCAGCTACGGCCAATGGCTCACCGAAAGCGACATCATGGCCCGCTTCTACAACAATCGGGCAACCGAATACCTGGTGCAGAAGGATGATGCAAGAGCCTATGCCTACTACCGTGCGGCAATCGAGACCGCACCGGCATTTGCTGCTGCCTATGGGAACTTGGCCCAGCTGTATGTGAAATATGGTCTGCTACCGGGGGCCGAGCAGTTACTGCGACACGCGATTGCGTTGGGTGGCCCAACCTATGCGCCACTGCGCACCATGCAAACGCTGATGTTGGCGCAAGGGCGCAAGGTTGAGGCTCAGTACTACGCCGAACTCTTGGCGAAACGCCAAGACGAAGATCCTTACCATTGGATGGGCTTGGGGCTTGCAGCCCTGGGCGAGGGGCACAACAGCGAGGCCATTCGCGCTTTAGAGCGCGCCGCATCGCTGACGACGGGCTTTGAAGAATTGCATTTCTACCTCGGCGTAGCCTATTGGCGCAACGGTCAGCCCGATGCTGCCAGAAAGCAGCTAGCCGCCATGAACGCTATTGACAACAAGGCGCCTGGCGTTGCGATGCTGAGCAAGAAATTACAGGGAACGGCACCGTCGGTCTATTGATGCCTCGCGTTTGTGTCAGGTCAGCACTGCGGCATGGTGGCGCAAATGGTCTTCCATGAAGGTGCTGATGAAATGGTAGCCGTGGTCGTAACCCGCGTGCTTGCGCAAGGTAAGCGTTTGCCCCGCCGTGACGCACGCTTGCACAAACAAATGCGGATGCAATTGCGCGTCCAAAAACTTGTCGCCCAATCCTTGGTCGATCAAGATGCCCTGCGCAAACAGTGCGCTGCTGCGTGCTGCCATCAGTGCCGAAGCATCGTGCTGATGCCAAGCGTCTGGTGCATCACCCAAATAGCCATGGAATGCCTTGTGGCCCCAAGGACATTGGCTTGGTGCGCAGATAGGCGCGAAGGCGGACAGCGATTGAAACCGCCCCGGGTGCCGCAGCGCCAGCGTCAGTGCGCCATGTCCGCCCATTGAATGACCTGTAATACCTAAACACTGTGCGTTGATGGGCAGGGCGTTGCCGATCAAAGGCAGCAAGTCTTGCAACAGGTAGCTTTCCATGCGGTAGTGCTTGGACCACGGCGCTTGTGTGGCATCCAGATAAAAACCTGCACCGATGCCAAAATCCCAACTGTCTGTTTCACCGGCTAAGCCCGCGCCGCGGGGGCTGGTGTCGGGTGCTATCAGGGCCAGACCCAGTTCAGCAGCCATGCGTTGCGCACCGGCCTTGGTGGCAAATGTTTCTTCGGTGCAGGTCAGCCCAGCCAAATACACCAAGCCGGGCACCATTTGGCTGCTGGCCTGTGGTGGCAGGTAAACCGAAAATCGCATCGGCAGGCCAACCGCCGCCGAATCGTGTTGGTAAAAGCGCTGTTCACCGCCAAAGCAGGCGTTTGCGCTCAGCAGTTGCAGCTCAGCCATCAGAACAGCACAACGCCGCGGATCGACTCTCCGCGCTTCATCAAGTCGAAGCCCTTGTTGATGTCTTCCAGCGGCATGGTGTGCGTAATCAGGCTGTCGATGTTGATCTTGCCGTCCATGTACCAATCGACGATCTTGGGCACGTCGGTGCGACCGCGTGCGCCGCCAAAGGCCGAGCCTTCCCACTTGCGCCCGGTCACCAGTTGGAACGGCCGCGTGCTGATTTCAGCCCCCGCTTCGGCCACTCCTATGATGATGCTGCGTCCCCAGCCCTTGTGCGTGCACTCCAGCGCTTGGCGCATGACCTTGGTGTTGCCAATGCACTCAAAGCTGTAGTCTGCACCGCCATCGGTCAGTTGCACGATGGCATCGACGATGTTGCCACCTGCCGCTTCAATATCTTTGGGGTTCAAAAAATGGGTCATGCCAAATTGGCGGGCCATGGCCTCGCGCTCAGGGTTTAGGTCGACCCCAATGATCTTGTCCGCACCGACCATCTTGGCGCCCTGGATCACGTTCAGGCCAATGCCGCCCAGACCAAACACGACCACATTCGCACCTGCTTCTACTTTGGCGGTGAAGATTACCGCGCCAATGCCGGTGGTTACACCGCAGCCGATGTAGCAGACCTTGTCAAACGGCGCGTCGCTGCGAATCTTGGCCAGTGCAATCTCGGGTACCACGGTGTGGTTGCTGAACGTGCTGGTGCCCATGTAGTGGAAGATGGGGTCGCCGTTCAGGCTGAAACGACTGGTGGCGTCGGGCATCAGGCCCTTGCCCTGCGTGCCGCGGATCAACTGGCACAGATTGGTTTTGCGCGAGAGACAAAACTTGCAGGTACGGCATTCGGGCGTGTACAGCGGAATGACGTGGTCGCCCTTTTTGAGCGTGGTCACGCCAGGGCCTACATCGACCACAATGCCTGCGCCTTCGTGGCCCAGGATCGCGGGGAAAATGCCTTCGGGGTCGGCGCCCGAGAGGGTGTAGTAGTCGGTGTGGCAAATGCCGGAGGCTTTGATCTCCACCAACACCTCACCGAATTTTGGGCCTTGCAGGTCCACGGTTTCAATGGTCAGGGGCTGGCCTGCTTTCCAGGCGACGGCGGCTTTGGTTTGCATAGTAAAAATCCTAATGTTTATGTGCTGGTTTCATCCAGCGCGGCTTCGTCCAAATGGCGCGTGTCGGACCAGCCGACCAGGCTCAGGCCGTCGGGTGTCCACAGCAGGCGGTTGATGGAGGCATTGCCCAAGTCCCAGGTGCGGGGGGATTCGATGTCTTGGCGTGTCGCCAGGCGGTACAGCGCGTCCATGACTCCGCCGTGTGCCACCAACACGATCTGTTCGCCGATGTGTTGGCTGGCTAGCGCGTTGACGGTGGCCGCAATGCGGTCGCGTACCTGAATCAGTGACTCGCCGCCACTTGGCGCAAAGTGTGGGTCGCGCTGGCGCCAGCGTTTGGACTCTTCTGGCCAGTCCGATGCGATTTGCGCATACGTCTGGCCTTCAAAAATACCAAATCCGCGTTCGCGCAGACCGGTGTTCAGCCGCAATGGGGTGGCACCAAGATGCGAAAACTTGTCGGCAATGGCCTGCGCGGTGGCACTGGCGCGCGCTAGGTCGCTGCTGTAAATAGCGGCGATGTCTTCGTCGGCCAGGGCTTCGGCGGCGCGCTGGGCTTGCCATTGGCCGCGTGTATTCAAGCCGATGTCGAGGTGGCCTTGCAACCGTGTGTCCACGTTCCACGCAGTCTCGCCGTGGCGTATGGCAATGATGCGGGTCGCGCCGGTCATCTCTGCGCTCATGCCATCAGCACTTGCAGGCCGGGCAGGCCCGACAGCTTGGGCGCAACGGGCTCTTCCTGGTCAAAGGCGGTGTCGCCATCCGCGTCGGGTATGCCGGTGGCCTTGATACCCTTGAAGTTGTGCTTGGTGTGGTCCATCAAATGCGAGGGCACCACGTTTTGCAGCGCGGTGAACATGGTCTCGGCGCGTCCGGGGTATTGCTTCTCCCAGTCGCGCAGCATGTTGCCGATCTGCACACGCTGCAGGTTGGTCTGGCTGCCGCACAGGCTGCACGGGATGATAGGGAAAGCGCGGTGCGCGGCCCAGCGAATCAAGTCCTTCTCGGCTACATAAGCGAGCGGGCGGATCACGATGAACTCGCCGTTGTCGCTGGCCAGCTTGGGTGGCATGCCCTTGAGCTTGCCACCAAAGAACATGTTCAAGAAAAAGGTCTGCAACATGTCGTCGCGGTGGTGGCCCAGTGCCAGCTTGTTGCACTTGAGCTTGCGCGCCACGTTGTACAAAATGCCCCGGCGCAGACGGCTGCACAGGCTGCACATCGTCTTGCCTTCGGGGATGTTGCGTTTGACGATGGAGTAGGTGTCTTGCGTCTCGATGTGGTACTCGACG
>JBDTAG010000096.1:0-4147 GCA_039924745.1 Rhodoferax sp. | reverse complement strand
GCCATGGCACTGATGTCCGACGACTCCAAGACCCGCCTCAAGGGCGCCCCCAGCGGGATCAAACGGGTAGCGTGGTGCAAGCCGCTGGCCTTGGCAGAAGTTAAGGCCCTGAGCAAGGCCATGGAATGTTCGGTGAACGATGTCTTGTTAGCCTGCGTGTCGGGCGCTTTAGGCCACTATCTGCAGGCCAACGGTGACGATGTGCATGGCCAAGATATTCGAGCCATGGTGCCGGTCAACCTGCGCCCGATTGAAAAGGCCTACCAATTGGGCAATCAGTTTGGCTTGGCACCGTTGCTGTTGCCCATTGGCATCCGCAGCCCCGTGGCGCGGGTGCGCGAAGTGCATAGGCGCATGACTGACCTCAAAGGCAGCATGCAACCGCTGATGGCTTTTGGGTTGCTGGCCGTGGCGGGCAGCCTGACGCAGCCGGTGCAAGACGCATTGCTGGCGCTGTTTTCTCGCAAGACGACGGCGGTGATGACCAATGTGATCGGTCCCAAGGAGAAGATGCGCTTTTTGGGTGCCTCGGTAGAGCAGTCGCTGTTCTGGGTACCGCAGTCGGGCTCCGTCGGGCTGGGGGTGTCGATACTGAGCTACGGCGGGGGCGTGCAGTTTGGTGTCATCACCGATGCGGCGTTGTGCCCTGATCCGCAGGCCATCGTGGACCAGTTCATTCCGGAATTTAACAAGTTGGCGCTGGCGATGGGGCAGCAGGGTTCTGCTGCTGCCCGCCGCCCAGCCGCCAAGAAGATTGAAAAACTATCAATTTGATAGCTGAATCCCTATATTCCACGAGGGCTAGAGGCTTATTTTGCTTAAACTATTTTGGCCGTGGCTTGTTGCCTGTGCCATTGTTCGGATGTGACTCTGTGCAGGATATGTCGCTTGAGCGGCGAGCCGTCTGGTACGCGTGGGTGGTCGAAATCCGCAGCCTCGTCCCGCACCATGCCGATGCGCTCCATTACGCTGTGTGAAGGCCCATTGGTCGGTACTGACATGGCGACTACTTGTGGCAATCTCAGTTGCGTGAACGCAAAGTGCAGCGCGGCGGCTGCGCCTTCGGTGGCGTAGCCTTTGTGCCAAGCGGCGGGTGCCAAACGCCAGCCGATCTCTACCGCTGGCATCCACGGGGCTTCGTAGCCTGGCAGGTTGAGGCCGACAAATCCGGCAAAGGGATGAACGCCAGGCACCTCCAGCGCCCACATGCCCCAGCCGCGCTGGGCGATGCTGGCGCGGATGCGGTCGGCCTCGCCTTGCGCGTCTGCACGGCTGAGCACCGAAGGAAAATAACGGCGGACTTCAGGGTCCGCATTCATGGCGGCCCAGGCGTCGATGTCGCTGTCTTTCCACTGGCGCAGCAGCACGCGCGGCGTGCGCAGTTCCACCGGCGCGGCAAAGGTCTGCAACATCAACGGGGCCATGCGATTACTTGACCAAGCCTTCAGCCTTCATGGCAGCGACCACGCCTGGGCGGGCGGCTACACGGGCACGCAAGGCGGCCAGGTTGGCGTAGGGCGACAGATCCAGGCCCACGTACTGGCACCAGTTGGTGACGGTGAACAGGTAGCCGTCGGCCACGGTGAAGGTGTCGCCCATCAGGTATTGTTTGCCAGCCACTTCGCCGTCCAACCATTTCATGCGGCCTTGCAGTTTGGTCGTGGCGCTGGCCTTGGTTTCGGCCGGTGTATCGGGCGAGAACAGGGGCGAGAAGGTCTTGTGCAACTCGGTGCCGATGAAGTTCAGCCACTCTTGCAGCTTGTAACGCTCGTAAGTGCCGTTGGCGGGGGCCAGGTTTTTGGCAGGCGCTTGGTCGGCGATGTATTGCACGATGGCCGGGCCTTCGTGCAACGTGCGGCCGTCGTCCAGCACCAGGAAGGGCACATAGCCCAGCGGGTTGATGGCGTAGAAGTCGGAGCCATCGGGCAGCTTGTGGGTTTTGGTGGGGGCGGAGATGGCTTCAAAGGTCAAGCCGGCTTCGTGCAACGCAATGTGGGGTGACAGGGAACAGGCGCCGGGGGAGTAGTAGAGCTTCATGGATGTTTTGGGTCAGATTGGTTAAACGGGCCACTATGCTAATGGGCTTTCGCTATTCTTGCTGGGACACGCGCTTTAGGGCTTGCGATGCGGGTCGCAGAATCGTATAACCGGGTGATGAAACGAATAGTCTGTTTTTTGTTGTTGGCGTTTGGGTTGGCCCAGGGCGGGTTGGCCGCCAGTGTCAATGCCAAGGACTTTTGCTCCAAGCCGATTCGGGTGGCGATGTTTGAGTTTGGCGTGCTGTACCGGGCGGGCACGGGCGACGGTGTAGACAGCCGCCTGCTGGACGTGTTGGCGCAGCGCAGTGGGTGTGTGTTTGAGCGGGTGCTGATGCCCCGGGCCCGCATTTGGCCCGAGCTGCAGGCCGGTACCCTGGACATGGCGACAGCGGCCATCCCCACGCCGGAGCGCAAGGCCTTTGGCTACCTGATGCCGTATTTGACGACGCGCAATGTGGTGTTGGTCCGCAAGTCGGTTGGCGTGGTGCCTGCAACTATGGCTGCGTTTGATGCTGGCAAACTGCGTGTGGGCAGGGTGCGCAGTTTTAAACACGAACCGGCCTACGACGAGTGGTTGAACCGGTTGGCCGCACAGGGCCGAGTGAAATATGTAGCTGATGTGGCTGAGTTGTTTGAGTACCTGGAGCGGGGCATGGTGGATGCGGTGGTGAGCGAGCCCATCGTCTTCCCCGTGTACCTGAATGCCGAACGCATTCAGCGGGATCTGGTCCAGCGCGACTGGGCGCCGCCAGAGCAGTCTTCGGTGGGTGGTTTGATCTTTTCTCGCAAGTCGTTCACGCCCGAGCAGGCCGCGCATTGGGATGCGCTGGTGGCCGGCATTTTGAAAGACCAGACCATGCTCAAGATCATGCAGGGCTTTATGCCGCTGAATCAGGCGCGTGGCATGATTTACCACGGCCCGCGCCTGCTGAACTGAGCCCCTGGCGTACTAAACCAAGCTGACTTCTTTACCCGTCAGCCGTTTTGCAAGACCCTGCGCCAGCCGGTTGATGTTGCCGTAGATGGACAGTTGCGGGTTCGCGCCGATGCTGGTGGGGAAGATGGAGCCGTCCAGGATCGACAGGTTCTCCAGCTGCCAGTGCACGCCGTCGGGGCGTGTGACGCCGCGTTTGTCGTCGGCAGCCAGGCCGCAGCCGCCCATGACGTGGGCGCTGCCAATCTTGGTGAGCAGTGGCTTCATGGGTAACGCGTTGATGGCAGCCTTGGTGTCGGCCCACGTGGTGGTGCCCACGCCCATTTCGTGCGCAGGGTAGACCGTTTTGGCACCGGCTTCGAATTGGATTTCGGCCATGGCCAGCATGCCGCGGCGCGCGCCCTCCATCACGAAGTCGGTCAGCGGGTAGTCCAAGAGTGGCGAGCCGTTGCCGCGCAGCTCGACCTTGCCGCCCACGGCCTGGTCATGGAAGCCGTCACGCATCAGCGCCAGCATGACGTTGGCATTCGGGTATTGGCGGAACAGGTCGGCCTGCTTCTGGCCAAAGCCTGGCAGGTTGGCACCAAAGAACACCGGGTGCAACGGCGCCACCTCCAGCTTGAAACCAATCGGCCCGTCGATGGGCTGGGTGTTCATGTAATGGTCGGAATAAATGGACTGCGGCGCGCCGTCCCACGGTGACACGGTGTTAGCCATGATGGCGGTGGTGATGGCCACCGGGTGCAAGAAGGTGCGCGTGCCCAGCAGCTTGTGTGGGTCCGGCGCCTTGGAGCGCAACAGCAGGGCGGGTGAGTTGATGGCGCCACCGGCCAGTACAAAATGCTTTGCTACGATTTGTGTAGCTACACCCGCAGCATTGGCGAGGGCTGCATTGGGTTTTACTGCAACACAACTGAGGCTTTGGACGCGACCGTTGGCGATCTCAAATTTCTCGGCGCGGGTCTCCACCAGCAGCGTGGCACCACCGTCCAGCGCGAACGGAATGGTGGTGACCAACATGGACTGCTTGGCATTGGTTGGGCAGCCCATGCCGCAAGAACCCAGGTTGTAGCAACCCTTGACGTTACGTGGAATCACCTCGGCCTTGATGCCCAACTTGGCGGCACCGCGGCGCAGCAGCTCGTTATTTTCATTCGGCGTGGTTTGCCAAGGG
>JBDTAG010000095.1:0-9084 GCA_039924745.1 Rhodoferax sp. | reverse complement strand
CGGGGTGTTTTGCGGTAGGTAGTCCATGCGCGCAGTGATGACGCTCAGCGTGCCAGGCACCAGCTCGGCCGGACGTGCTCGCTTGAGACCGTGGCTGGCCATGTACGCCATGTCGCCGTGGAAACCGCGCTCTAGCCAGCGCATTAATCCGTCCTCGGCCGAACTTAAATCTACACTGGCGACTCCAATTTGGGAGAATCCCAGTTCCCGGGCCCACGCCTGCATTTGCGAAACCAGTTGGTTGCCATCGAATTGAGTGCTATTGATCGTCACACCCCTATTGTAAAAACTCTGCGTTGGTCGGATGAAGCTGCCACGCAGCAATTTGCTTTAGTCTTGGCCGCCGTGCCCGAATTAGGCCAGGCTTTTATTGCATTGCACGGCGACCTGGGCGCTGGCAAGACCACGTTGGTGCGGCACTTGCTGCATGCGCTGGGGGTGACGGGGCGCATCAAAAGCCCCACCTACGCTGTGGTGGAACCCTATGAACTGCCTGCGTTGAACATCTGGCATTTCGACTTCTACCGCTTTGCCGACCCACGCGAATGGGAAGACGCTGGGTTTAGAGATATTTTTGCCAGCGCAGGCCTGAAATTAGCCGAGTGGCCCGAGAAAGCCGGTGCCATGCTACCCTGCGCTGACTTGGACATCCACATCTTGACCACACCCGACGCCGAACGACACGTGACTCTCCGCGCCCACACCCATATCGGCACCGCCTTGCTGCACGCTAGCGCTGCAGCAGGGCAGCAGTCTTGACGATGCAGCGCCGTACCCTACTGAAATCGGGTGGCAGCATTGTCTTGAGCCTGGGCTTGGCCGAGTTGGCGCAGGGCGCGACCATCATGACTGTGCGTGTGTGGCCTGCACCTGAATATTCGCGGGTGACGATTGAATCGGACAGTGCGCTGGAAACCAAGCAATTGTTTGTACCCAGCCCGCCGCGCCTGGCAGTGGATATTGAGGGCGTCACACTCAACCCAGCACTGAAAGAACTAGTCGCCAAGGTACGGGCCGATGACCCAAACATTGCTGGCATTCGCGTGGGCCAGTTCGCGCCCAATGTGGTGCGGTTGGTAGTGGACTTAAAGGTGCCCATTCGACCACAAGTGTTTTCGCTCAAACCGGTTGCAGCCTACCAACACCGGCTGGTGCTGGACCTGTACCCTGCGCAGGAAGTAGACCCGCTGGAGGCACTCATCGCCCAGCGCATGCAGGGCAGCGTTCAACCGCCGGATGCGGCCGACCCCTTGGGCGAGTTGATTACCAAACACACGCAGAAGACCAATACCTCATCAAAGACCGCAATTGCTTCAAACGCTACACAATCAGTAGCAGACAATTCAGTTAACACGAGGGCTAGCGGCCAAAATAGCTCAAAGCCTTCAGCCACAGCCGAAGCATCCGACTCCGCGGGCACTGACCGACTCATCATCGTTGCGCTGGACCCTGGGCACGGTGGTGAAGACCCCGGCGCCATCGGTCCGGGTGGTACGCGCGAGAAAGACGTCGTGCTGCGACTGTCCCACATGATGCGCGACCGCATCAACGCGACCACCGTGAATGGCAACACCATGCGCGCCTACCTGACGCGCGATGCCGATTTTTTTGTGCCATTGCAAGTACGGGTGCAAAAAGCCAGGCGCGTGCAGGCTGATCTGTTTGTGAGCTTGCATGCTGATGCATTTTTTACCCCGGACCCACAGGGTGCCAGCGTGTTTGCACTGAGTCAGGGCGGCGCATCCAGCAGCGCGGCACGCTGGATGGCGGCCAAAGAAAATAAGGCTGATTTGATCGGTGGCCTCAATGTAAAAACCAAAGACGCAACGGTGCAACGCGCGATGCTAGACATGAGCACCACGGCCCAGATCAACGACAGCCTGAAACTGGGCAGCACTTTGCTCGGCGAGATAGGCCGCGTGGGCAAGTTGCACAAGGGCAAAGTGGAACAGGCGGGCTTTGCCGTGTTGAAGGCACCCGACATTCCCAGTGTGTTGGTCGAAGCGGCTTTTATCAGCAACCCGACCGAAGAGGCCAAGCTCAACAGCGACGAATTTTTGAACCGATTGGCCGATGCGCTGATGCGCGGCATCGAGCGCTACTTCTCCAAGAACCCGCCGATGGCACGCAACCGGGTCCGAAGCTAACAAAGACTGAGTTTTAGACCGCCTCTGCGGCCTTGCGGCGTGAGCGCCAAGCGCCCAACAGAATGATCAAGCCTGGAATAAAAATCATCGCCCAGATGATCTTGTCCAAATTGGCCTTTACCCATGGAAAATTACCGAAGAAATACCCAATAGTGATGATGCCGCCCACCCACAGCGCGCCGCCAGAAATGTCATACAACGTGAAGCGCGTGCGCGTCATACGCGCAACACCCGCCACGAACGGCGCGAACGTTCGCAGGAAAGGCATGAAGCGCGCAGCCACAATGGTGATGCCACCATAGCGCTCGTAAAACGCATGGGCCGAATCAAACGCTTTGCGGTTGAAGAAACGCGAATCCTCCCACTGGAAAACGCGCGGCCCTATGGCGCGACCAATCGCATAATTAGATTGATTGCCTAGCACAGCAGCGGCAAATAGCAGGCCAACGGACAGCGGGTAGCTCATCAAACCCACGCCGCACATGGCGCCAACGACAAACAACAGCGAATCACCTGGCAAGAACGGCATAACCACTACACCGGTTTCAACAAATATGACCACGAACAGTAAGGCATAGACCCACATGCCGTAGTTCATGACAAAGTTTGCGAGGTGTTTATCTACGTGGAGTACAAAATCGACGACGAAGGAAAAAAATTCCATTGGGTTGCTCTGCTGAAAGTTGGCACAAGGAAAAAAGCCGCCAAGTTTTAAACCTTGGCGGCCTTGATGCTAGAGTATGGGCTGGCGTCAATTGAAGGAAGCCCGAAATCCTGCCTGAATGCGAGATTCTCATTTTTCACCACTCATTTGTTCCCATGTTTAGCATTCGCTTGGGTAAATTGTGAGGATTAAAACTTTAGCTGGATGATACAGGCGGTGAAGGCTCAGAGCCGAGTAGCTACGCCGTAGCCTGTGTGCGGTGGAAATGGCCCTTCATTGAGGCTGGCCCACGGAGGCGTAGGGCCTTCAGTGGGCATATCCAGTCCATAGATTTAGATCACAACCCGACCTAGAAGCAGTTGTATCGAAACGCTCGGTACTCAGGTATAGCGCAAGAACTTTCAACGATTGGACCGTTCACCAGAGGCAAACGCTGAGTTTCACCGACAGTGCTCACTATCAACGCATGAAAGTGCGAGCGAATTGAGAATTGACTGTAAAGTCCTGAATCGAAGAAGCATCCAGACTTCCCCATTCACGTTGTCACACGTGAACACTGCAAACCTTGGGAGAGATATACCAATGAATTATTTAATATCAGCAAGAGCCCTCACCATGCTGAACGCATTAGCCCTATGCATGCTCTCGGCATGCGGTGGTGGCGGTAGTAGCGCTACTAATCCTGGCTTGCCGCCGGCGCCAACGCCTACTGTATTTTTTAGCGTCGGCGGCACCATAGTCGGCTTGGGAAACACCACTGGACTCACGTTGGTCAACGGTGCTGAGACGCTCCCGGTTTCTGCCAATGCGACGAGCTTTATATTTGCCAACAAGGTGGCACAAAATGGCGCCTACGACGTAAAAATGGGCAGCCAACCTGCAGGTGCAACCTGTAGCATGAGCAATGCAACGGGAGCAGAGGTTGTTGCCGATATTCAGACAATTGCAATCAACTGCGTCCCGGAACCACGCAGCAGTCCCTATTTAGTTAGTACTTTTGCCGGAGATGACGGGCAAACCTTGGTTGACGGGGTTGGTGCGGCTGCGCGGTTCAACGCGCCTTTGGGTATGGCGAAAGATAGCGCCGGTAATTTCTATGTCATTGATGCCAATACCATTCGCAAGATATCGTCGCTGGGCGCGGTCAGCACCCTTGCAGGAGGTATTAACTCCGGGTTTGTGGATGGCGCAGGTTCAGTGGCGCAGTTTTCCGCCCCGAGAAGCCTTGCCGTCGATGTTGCTGGCAACGTCTATGTCGCAGATTCACTAAACCACGCGATCCGAAAGATATCACCCGCCGGGGTCGTCAGCACCCTTTCAACGGGTTTCAACTACCCATCCGGCATTGCAATTGATAGTGCGGGCAACCTGTATGTTGCTGATGGGAATGCCAACACTATTCACAAAATAACGCCCACTGGCGAGGTGAGCACCCTTGCAGGCGACGGCATACGTGGCCACGTTGATGCCGCGGGTACCGCTGCGCGCTTTACCCAACCGGTTGGAGTTACCGTTGATAGCAGTGGCAACGTGTACGTTACCGAATCGAGTGATGTACGAAAGATAACGCCATCAGGCATTGTCAGCACGGTAGCTGGTAACTCGCAAGGCCCTGGACATGTCGACGGCATTGGTTCCGCCGCGCGATTCGATTATTTGGGGGAGATCACCATTGACGGTGCGGGCAACTTGTATGTTGCTGATCAAAATTCGGTACGCAAAATATCTCCTGGCGCAGCAGTGAGCACGGTGGTCGGCAGCAATGGCTTCAATTTCGGCAATGGCGTCGTGACGTCTGAGCTCCTCCATTCTCCCTCAGGGCTGGTATCAGATGGCGCTGGAAACATTCTTGTGGCGGATTCGCAAAACCGCCTTATTCTCCAAATATCGTCTGCTGGAATAGTCAAAACTTTGGCAGGACAAGGACCTAGCAATGGCTACGTGGAAGCGATTGGCACGTTTGCTCGGTTCTACGAACCCCGTGGTGTCGCCACGGACGCCATGGGCAATGTGTATGTCGCTGACTCGATAAACAATGTACTTCGCAAGATTACCCCCTTGGGTGCAGTCACAAGCTTAGCGGGCAGTGGACGTTTTGGCTCTGTCGATGCAACGGGCGCGGCGGCACAGTTCCAGTCATTGGGGCATTTGGCCGCAGACAACATTGGCAACGTGTATGCAGTCGACAACGGGTTGATCCGAAAAATATCTCCAACTGGCGTGGTCACGACCCTGCAGCAAGGTTATTTTGCTAAAGGAGTCGCAGTGGATAGTGCTGGCACGTTGTATTTTTCATCAGATACCTCAGTTCTCAAGCGCACGCCAGACGGCGTAGTCAGCAAGCTTGCGGACGGGTTCGGCAATCCCTGTGGGCTGGCAGTAGATGGCTCTGGTTACGTGTACGTGGCGGACTACGACAAAAACGTAATCTTCAAGGTGTCCCCCCAAGGCCAGGTCTCGACCCTTGCCGGTGGCAGCCGTGGCTTGATGGATGGTGTCGGAACTGCCGCAATGTTTTCACACCCAATAGCAGTAGCGGTTAACAATGCGGGCGATGTCTACGTAACAGGTGATGCTTTGTCACCCCACGGCTTGGGTAGCTACTTTGGTGGAGCAGTGCGCAAGATTACCATCAGTGGCGTTGTCACAACGATCGCTGGGGATGGCACTTACGGCCACGTTGATGCGCAGGGTTCCAACGCCCGATTCAATTTCCCCAATGCTATCGCGGTGGATACCTTTGGCAATTTGTATGTCGCAGATGACTCCGCCGTTCGCAAGATTGCACCACAGTAGGACGTAGTGGCTGCACGTGCTGGGGTAAAGAACTCCGGAAACCGACGCCAGTCCCGTGATCAGCAAACTTCCTGTGACACCAAAAAATACCGCCTTGGCAGTTTTTGCAAATGTTCCCCATCTCGCAGATCAAGACCGAAACAGCGACACGTCTTCGAGGACGAGTCCAATCAACTCTGGACTTGGCAACGTTAAGTAACTACGGCCCAGCCGACAATCCAGGTTGTTGTCGTGGCCAGCGCCGCTTGAAATCGGAAAATTTGGGGCTGACGAAAACAGTCGAGCTCGCGATTCTTGCTGCTGTGCGTTCCTCGAAGTTCCACTCGCCTGTTTGCACTGGGACAAAAAGGATTTAGAGGATACATTTCTAGGAATTAGCCAGCATTCGGCCTCAGTCAGCACGTGGAGGTACCGCTCCTGTTTTTAATTAGTGGAATCAAGTCAAATGGGGAGAAATCGATTTTTCAAGCCAATTTCATTCGATACACCCCGTTTGAGTTCGTAGTGAATACTGCCCTTTGTTGCTCAACGCACTGTAACTTCTAGAATTACCAAAGAAAAAGGCCGCTAGGTGATTGTTCCTAGCGGCCTTTATCGGTCAGTATGGTGGAGCTGGCGGGATTTGAACCCGCGTCCGCAAGCCTTCTTCGAACAGTTCTACATGTGTAGCCGTCTGGTTTAAGTCTCGCCTTTTGCATCGCGCAGTGGCACGCTATGCAAAACGCCAGTAACCTATTTTCTCGACCCGCCCTAAGTCACCCAAGGCAGGCCCAGCCGAATGAAATTACCCCACAGCCTGGACAGCCTGACCTTGCGATCTGACTACCCTTGCCCAGCCTATCGGCTTGCTGTTGTGAGGCTCACGTGCAATTAAGCAGCGAGTGCGAAACGTTCGTCGTTTGCAGTTAGTTTTTTTTCTGCGGTTTTACGAGGTAACAGAACCTCGACATGCCCTGCTGCGCGTCCGAACCCACGTCGAAACCAGTGCAGCCCCAAGCTGTCTATTTTAGGCGCTTACCAGCAATTGCAAGAGCGCCAGCGGTGAATTAATCTCGGCGTGAGCGCCCCAGGCTTGGATTTCGGTCTTTTTGCCTAAATAACCATACGTCGCAGCAACGGTTTTCATGCCCGCCGCAAGCCCGGCCACGATATCGCGCTCGTCATCACCGACATAGACGCATTTGTCAGCAGGTACACCCAGACGACTTGCTGCCTCCAGCAAGGGCGCGGGATGCGGCTTGGCGTGTGGGGTGGTGTCACCGCTGACAATCGCTCCCGCGTTGGCGAACAAGGGCATCGCGCGGGTCAGCGGATCGGTAAATCGCGAGGATTTATTCGTCACCACGCCCCACGGCAGTTGCTGGCGCTCCAGGTGGGCAATCATTTCCTGAACGCCATCAAACATTACGGTGCGCTCGGTCATGCACGCCGAATAGTTGGAGAAAAACTCCTCCCGCATGTCTTCATAGCCAGGGGCATCGACGGTAATGCCAAAGGCCACGCCCAGCATGCCACGGGCGCCTGCGCCGGCCATCGGGCGGTACAAGGCCAGGGGCAAGGAAGGCATACCCCGCGCGACGCGCATTTGGTCGGCGGCTGCACCTAAATCGGGCGCACTATCGATCAGGGTGCCGTCCAAATCAAATAGGACGGCTGCAATATCGGGGAAAAGCACAGAGTCGGACCATTCTCTAAAGAGGTTTTTGCGTAGCGAACAAGTAGTTGACGCCAGTATCTTTGCTAAGGGAATACCGTGTTGTCAACGGGTTGTATTCAAGGCCGCTGGTGTGGCGTACGTCTAGTTCGGATTGGCGGCAATAGCCTGCCAATTCACTGGGCCGTATCATTTTTGCGTATTCATGGGTGCCACGTGGCAGCATATTGAGTAGGTATTCGGCGCCTACGATGGCCAACATGAAGGACTTGGCGTTGCGATTCAGCGTAGAAAAGAAAACCCATCCCCCCGGTTTGACCAGATCGGCACAGGCTTGCACCACAGATGCAGGATTGGGCACATGCTCCAGCATTTCCATGCAAGTGACCACATCGAACGAACTCGGCATTTCAGCCGCCAGGCCTTCGACGCTAACCTCACGGTACTCTATGTTTGGTGTTTGAGTTTCCAACGCATGCAGTTGGGCAATTTTTAGGGCTTTGGTCGACAGGTCGATGCCTAAAACCTGCGCACCACGGCGGGCCATGGAGTCAGCCAAAATGCCGCCCCCACACCCGACATCCAGCGCATTGAGTCCCGATAGCGGGCAAATGGATTGAATCCAATCCAGCCGCAGTGGATTGATCATGTGTAACGGACGGAATTCGCTATCCATATCCCACCAACGGTGGGCCAATTCGGAAAACTTGGCCAGTTCGGCCGGATCTGCATTCAGTGTGGTTTCGCTCATACCCCAATTATGAACAACAAAAAACCCGCCGAAGCGGGTTTTTTGAGAATGGTCGAAACCGAACCAATTACTTGGAGCTGCGTGTTCCCACGACTTCGATCTCAACGCGGCGGTTCTTAGCACGGCCTTCAGCTGTCTTGTTGTCAGCAACAGGTTGCTTCTCGCCCTTACCTTCAGTGTAAACGCGGCTCTTTTCAATGCCTTGTGACACCAAATAAGCTTTGACAGCCTCAGAGCGCCTTACGGACAGCTTCTGGTTGTAAGCATCAGTACCGACGGAGTCAGTGTGACCCACAGCAATGATGACTTCCAGGTTGATGCCCTTGACCTTACCGACCAAGTCATCCAGCTTGGCTTTACCTTCTGGCTTCAAAACGGCTTTGTCAAAGTCAAAGAACGCGTCAGCTGCGTAAGTTACCTTGCTTGCAACTGGGACCGGAGCTGGAGCTGGCACTGGTGCTGGAGCTGGTGCAGCCATCGGCGCTGGAGCTGGTGCAGGAGGTGGAGGTGCAACAATAGCGCCATCGCATCCTGGGGCAGCGGTAGCTGGTGTCCAGGAGCTATCGCGCCAGCATTCACCAGCACTGTCTTTCCACACTTCGTTAGAAGAGCTCTTCCAGTTGTTGATCTCTTGTGCACCAGCTGCGGTTGCGAGCACTGCGGCAGCGAGGGCAATTGCTACTCGATTCAATGTTTTCATGGCGTTCCTTATGCGTAACAAACTGCAGCGTCGCTGCGAATAATTTTAGGGACGCCCCAAATAAGGGACGTTCAGGCGATTGTGCCATACCGGAACGTCTACTTTTGGACGCTGTTGCAATGTACTTCGCACAATTGGCCCAATTGTTGCCAACTAACGACATCTGGCGCACCTTAGAATCGCTGGTTGTCCCAGACATAGCCTTGAGCCACCCATGACCCAGTTCGCCAAAGAAACCCTGCCCATCAGTCTTGAAGAGGAAATGCGGCGCAGTTACCTTGACTACGCCATGAGCGTGATCGTAGGGCGCGCCCTACCCGATGCCCGCGATGGACTCAAGCCTGTGCATCGGCGCGTGTTGTTCGCGATGCA
>JBDTAG010000094.1:0-9960 GCA_039924745.1 Rhodoferax sp. | reverse complement strand
GCCATCGGCGCCGCGCGCGACGATGACCGAGCACTCCAGTTGCAACGGCAGCATTTTTTCCAGCACGCAGGGCACGCCGTTCAGCGCGGCCCAAGCGGCAGCCAGCGCGGCGCGGTCGGCTACGCGGGCCTGGCCCTTGCCGTCGTAACCCATGCTGCTGGTCTTCAAAATTCCCGGCAGCAAGTCATCGGAAGCATCTGCCAGTTGCTGCGCCGTTTCAATGACCGCATAAGGGGCGACCGGCACGCCGCAATTCGCGAAATAGGATTTCTCACGTGCACGATCTTGCGAGATCGCCACGCTTTCAGCAGCAGGCGACACGGTAACCGTCTGCGCCAATTGCGCCAGCGACTGGGCTGGCACGTTTTCAAATTCGGTGGTGACCGCCACGCAACGCTGCGCCAATTGCTGCAAGCCAGTGGGGTCGGTGTACGCGGTCTGGATGTGGTGGTGGCTGACGCGCCCGGCGGGGCTCAGCCGGTCCGGGTCCAGCACGGCGGTGAAGAAACCCATCTGCTGCGCAGCCTGCACAAACATGCGGCCCAACTGCCCGCCGCCCATGACGCCCAGCGTTGTCTCTTGGCTACCGCCCAAATTGAACTTGCTCATAGAACAGGGGGGACCGCCATGCCACGGGCCACCTCAGTCTGGTGCGCCCGATAGGCCTCTAACTGCTTGCGCAACGAGGGGTGATCACCGGCCAACATGGCAACCGCAAACAACGCTGCATTGGCCGCACCGGCTGCGCCAATGGCAAACGTGGCCACCGGTATGCCCTTGGGCATTTGCACGATGCTGTGCAGCGAATCCACGCCCGACAAATGCTTGCTGGCCACCGGCACGCCCAAAATCGGCACCGTGGTCTTGGCCGCCAGCATGCCCGGCAGATGGGCTGCACCACCCGCCCCGGCGATGATGGCGCGCATGCCGCGCCCGGCAGCGCTTTCGGCATACGCAAACATATCGTCTGGCATGCGGTGAGCCGATACCACCCTTGCTTCGTGGGTGATGCCGAACTGCTGGAGAATCTGCACTGCATGCTGCATGGTGTCCCAGTCGGAGCTGGAACCCATGACGACGCCGATTTGAATAGTGGTCATGCTTCTAAAATGTTGAGGACAGAGCACGCGGTTCGTCCGCAATGTTCACCGATTTTACTTTTTCGTCTTGAGTGCCCCCAAATGATCAACGCCACCATTGAAAACTTCGAAACCGAAGTTGTTGCAGCCTCTGCCACCGTACCTGTTTTGGTCGATTTCTGGGCGCCTTGGTGCGGCCCTTGCAAGGTCATCGGACCGATCTTGGAGAAGATCGAACTGGAATACGAAGGCCGCTTCAAGTTGGTGAAAATCGACTCCGACGCCCAGCAAGAGCTGAGCCAAGCCTTCGGCGTGCGCAGCATCCCAACGTGCGTACTGATGGTGGGAGGCAAGCCGGTGGATGGCTTCATGGGTGCCAAGCCCGAGAGCGAAATCAAGGCCTTTTTGGACAAACACGTGCCCTCCGCCGAAGCGCTGGAAGCCGAGGAAGACGCCGAAGACGCGCACGCCCTAATCGCCGCGGGCGACCCCCAAGCGGCATTGCACAAGCTGCATTCGGCGCTCACCGTCAACCCCGGCAACGACGACGCCCGCTACGATTATGTGAAGTTGCTGATCGAGCACGACATGCTCGACGACGCCGAAGCCGCGCTGGCGCCAACGCTGGTCGAAATCCCGCGCCAGCTGCGCTTTGAGGCCTTGCACCAGTTCCTCACCTCCATCCAGTTTGTGATGGCCGACGAACGCGGCACCTGGACCATGGAGCAGTTTGACGCCCTGATCACCGCCAACAAACGCGACTTCGATGCCCGCTTCGCCAAAGCCCGCGTGCTGATGGTGGGCGGCGATTGGACCGGCTCTATGGACGAACTGCTGGAAATCATCATGCGTGACAAAGCCTGGAACGAAGCCCTGCCGCGCAAGACTTTTGTCGCCATTCTGGAAATACTGACACCGCCCAAGCCCAAGGTTGATCCGCTCGCTACGGGCAAGACAGCTGGTGGGATTGAGATTGCAGGCAAGGCCATTGCGGCGCTGGACCCGCAGGCGCAGCTGGTGGCTACGTATCGGCGTAAGTTGAGTATGGCGTTGAACTAGGTCTACACCGACTTTTACTGCAATCGCCTATGCTTGCTGATCCTGCTACTAGACCACTCGGCGAGAAGTAGCCAAGATGCGATTAATCAGAACGTTGGCCTTGTTCATTTGGTCGGAAGTTACGCTTACTTCGAGCTACGGAATTCAGACAAATACCGACACGTTCCGAAGATGGCTTTGCATGCTGGCAATTGCCGCCTGTTGCTATTCATTTGTCTATTTCCAAGAAGACTTTTGGATATGGATGTCTCAAGTTACGTCATACACATATGTGCCAACCTCTGTTGGAAAGATCAGGTGGCACCGCCTCACTTTTGGTTTCATGTCTTTTGTTATTGCAGCTGGCGCGACCGTCCAGTACGCAATTCATTTGAGTAGGCGAATACGCGCTTATCGTGCTGGCCGTATCGCCGCTCCTTCTGAACTTCCGCCGACCTGAACTACTCGCTGAAAAGCTGATACACCCCGCTCCGCTTGCTTCAGACTATGGTCTAGCGTCAAGTAGCCAATCCCCGCAGCGCCTGAAACCAAACCTTATCTTCTGCAACCGACTTCTTTGCCATCTCACGCTCGGCGTCATCCATAAACAGCGTCTCCCGCATCCGGTATTCGATGGTCGGCAGGGACAAAATACCCGCCTCAATACCGGCCCGTATCCATTCCCTGTCCTTGGGTTCCGAGCGGGCGTATTTGGAGATTGCGCAATCGTTGGGGTCGAGGTATTTCACCTTGACGCCGCAGGGCAGAACCTGCCGTAACAGGCGCTGCTCCCAGCCATCTGGCAAGGTTGGCAGGTCAGGGCTCACCGCATCGAAGTAGTAACCGTGCGTTTGGTGGAATGGGCTGTTTTCACCAAACGGGCTTGAGAACTCATGCGCGCGCTGGGGGTCGCGTTCGGGGTAGGCATCCACCTCCATAGACCACGTCATGCGCGGTGGCAGACCGTCGCCAGCCAAACCCAGTGCCGACAAACTACCGATAACGACAAACTCGTCCAGCCCACTGCTATCGCGGATCTTGCCCAATAGCAGGTCAATGTCTTCGACCTTCATGGCAGGGATACCGCAAATGGCGTGTTCTGGCGCAGGGCCGGGCCCCAAGCATCGTCTTCCATCGTCAGCAGGCTTTGGGCGATTTGCGCGGGCTTGGCATCCAGTATTTCTTCCCATCGTTCGATGTAGACAGGGCTGCACAATTGCTTATCTTTCCAGAGCTGGACCATGCGCAAGGCGTCGGTCTTCAACTGCGCCGCCTGAGTGCCACCCAATGCAAATTGGACGGCGATCTTGAGGTGCTTTTCGCGCGAAGCCGCCAGTTTGATCTGGTGTTCGGAACGCGCCTGTCTGCGCCGCGCCATCTCGACAGATTCCGAGAGGATTCCAAATTTCACGCCCAGTGCCTGTGCAGTCATTTCCACATTAGACATTTGGGCATCTTTACCTTTCTCGATTTGGATCAGCGTGGTGCGGCTGATCCCCACCGCAGCGGCCAGGGCCTGCTGCGACAGGGATTTGGCAAGGCGCGCCGAGCGGAGTGCTCCTCCGATACTTTGACGGACAGGGTTCATGACCAACATTCTATACATGTACAAAATACTGGTCTATCGACAGATACCCCTCCAACCTGAATGACTGCGGCGAGACACCTCAAACGAACATACCACCCGACACCTCAATCCGCTGCGCATTAACCCACCGATTGCCCTCGCCCACCAGTGCCGCAACCATCGCTCCAATGTCGTCCGCCTCGCCCACTCGCCCCAGTGCGGTTTGTGCGGCTACGAAGGCATTGAGCTGCGCGTTATCACGCACCGCACCGCCACCAAAATCCGTCGCAATCGCCCCCGGCGCCACGGTGTTGACGGCGATGCCGCGCGGGCCCAGCTCTTTGGCCATGTAGCGGGTCAGCACCTCGACTGCACCCTTCATCGCCGCATAGGCGCTGTAGCCGGGCAGTGCAAAGCGCGTCAGGCCCGAGGACACATTGACGATGCGCCCTCCGTCCGCCATCAGCGGCAACAGCGTTTGCGTCAAGAAGAACACGCCTTTGAAGTGCATGTTGACCAGGCTGTCGAACTGCTCGACCGTGGTCTCCATCAGCGACGCATGGTGGCCAGCACCGGCGTTGTTGACCAGGATGTCGAACGTATCGCGGTCCCACTGCGCGTGCAGGCCCTGGCCCAGTTGCGTGGCAAAGGCGGCGAAGCTGGCGCTGTCGGCCACGTCCAACGGAAGTGCCAGGGCTTTGCGCCCCAGCGCCTGGATTTGTGCGACCACGGCAGCCGCTTCTGTGTGCTGGGATTTGTAGGTCAGCACCACATCGTGGCCTTGGCGGGCCAGGTGCAGGGCGGTGCTCTTGCCGAGGCCGCGGCTGCCGCCGGTGACCAGGGCGATGCGGGTCGGAATGGTGGGGTTAGTCGGGTTTGTCATGCTGCTTTCCTTGTCCGGGTTGGTGATGGAGCGAAGTTTATTGATCAGCAATCAATTGATAAATAGGGTAAATTTGATTTATTTGTTATTGATTTTTGAACAATGAGCCTGCTCAACCAGATGCGCGCCTTCACCCGCGTGGCCGAACTCTCCAGCTTCAGCCAAGCCGCGCTGGACCTTGGCTTGCCCAAAGCCACCGTGTCCACTGCGGTGCAACAACTAGAAAACGCTTTGGGCACGCGCCTCTTGCACCGCACCACCCGACGGGTGGCGCTGACGCAAGACGGCCTGGCTTTTTATGAGCGCAGCAAAGACACGCTGGCAGATATTGACGAGCTGCAAACCATGTTCCACCGCCCCAACGCCGGCAGTGCGCTCAAGGGGCGTGTGCGGATAGACATGTCCACCGTTTTTGCGCACGACGCCGTGCTACCGCGTCTGCCCGAGCTGCTGCATGTGCACCCGCAACTAGAGATAGAACTGAGCAGCACCGAGCGGCGCGTGGACCTGATCAGCGAGGGCTTTGACTGCGTCGTGCGCGCGGGCACGGTGACCGACCCCGGCCTAGTCAGCAGGCCACTGCCGCCCATGCCCATGGTCAATTGCGCCAGCCCCGCCTACCTTGCACGCCACGGCACACCGCGCACGCTGAACGACTTGACCCACCACCAACTGGTGCACTACGCCGCCACGCTGGGTGCCAAATGCAGCGGATTCGAATACCTGCTGCCAGACGACGATACCGACCGCGCCTTCGCCATGGGTGGACCGCTGACTGTCAATAGTGCAGAGGCTTACCATTGCGCCTGTTTGGCCGGGTTGGGCCTGATCCAATCGCCACGCCCGGGTTTGCGCGAAGCACTGAGTCATGGTCGCTTAGTGGAGGTGCTGCCTGACTACTGCGCGCGGCCCATGCCGTTGGCACTGGTGTACGCCAACCGCCGCAACCAACCGGCACGCGTGCGGGTAGTGATGGACTGGCTTACTGTCGTCGTCAGCGAATATGTCAATCGCTACTGATTTGATAGCTACGAATTTATATTGCACGAAGGCTAGAGGCTATTTTTGCTAAGGGGCTACCGTCAACTACGTCTCCCAGGCTTGCCCGAGCCCCGGCCAAACGCCGAAATATTTCCTAACGACTTGAAAACAGAAAATGATCTCTTCCAAAACGAAAACTGGACATATGCAACTGCTGACACCTATTCGCGCCGTGATGGGTGTAGCCACCATCGCCATCTCGACCCTGCTGGTCTTTCCCGTCAACGCTTTGGCACAAAGCAATACCGTCACAGCGACGCAAGACGCGCCCGATTCGGACGACAAGTACAACGCCTACGTCAAGGCGTTCAACGCGGTGGCCAGCATGTTTTATGGTGGCACCAAGGGCATGCCAGACTTGTTGACAAAGTTCAAAGCGCAGAACCTGGCCAATCGCGCGTCCAGCAGTGGCGGTGAACCGACTCTTTACATGAACACCTCGATGCTGCGCAATTCCGTAGATGCCTTGCGCATCGGAGTGTCCATTGCCGATTCCGGGCCTTACGCCGAACTGGATGCTGCGGCCAAGGCCATGTTTGCCAATGGCGAACCCCTGCTGCGCTTGAGCCGCCAACTGGAAGATTACGTAACGTCCAAGAAATACCTCGAAGACGATTTCGCCCGTGGCCGCGCCATGGATCCGCCCTATGTTGCGGGCTGGGCCAAGTTCATCGAAGACCATGACCGGATGGGCGAGGCGCTCGAAACCGCAGCACGTGCCAGCCGGGTTGCGCGTATCGGCAGCTTGCGTGGCGCCAAGGAAAACCTGAGGGCCGCAGCCGCAGAAACCATGCTGTATTCCAGCGATTTGATTGATGCATTTAGCGAGCCTTCTGATTTCCGCAGCAAAGACAAAACAGCCGTCGGCGACCCGCTGGCCAAGAAGCTGGAAAAGTCCATCGAAGAAGTGCGTGAGCTTGCGCAATCCGACGACCGCAACGCCAGTGGGTACGACTCTCTGGCCGACGACATGAGTGAATTACTGGGCCGTTACCGGACCCTCAAGTCATCGATGTTCCCATCGCAAAAAGACTTTGACGAGCTGATTGACCGGTACAACCGCGCCATCCGTGTATCCAACCGACTGCCCTGACGCAAGCGCATCATCACTATGATTTTCATAGCTACTTAACCAGCTAGCACGAAGGCTAGCGGCCGATTTGGCTTAAGTGGTCAGGCGCTCCAGGGCTTCCTGGTACTTGGCTGCGGTCTTGGCAATCACGGCGTCGGGCACGCGCGGTGCGGGTGGCGTCTTGCTCCAGGGCTTGCCGTCTACCACGGCCTGCTCCAACCAGTCGCGCACAAATTGCTTGTCGTAGCTGGGCGGGTTGGTGCCGACCTGGTAGCTCTCCACCGGCCAGTAGCGCGATGAATCGGGCGTCAACACCTCGTCCATCAGCGTCAGCGTGCCGTCGGCGTCCAGGCCGAACTCAAACTTGGTGTCGGCAATGATGATGCCCTTGGTCAGCGCGAATTCTGCCGCCGCTTTGTAGATGGCGATGCTGATGTCGCGCACGCGGGTGGCCAGGTCGAGGCCAATGGTTTCCACCGTTTGCTCGAAGGTGATGTTTTCGTCGTGGTCGCCCACTGCCGCCTTGGCGGCGGGCGTGTAAATCGGCTCGGGCAGCTTGGACGCGTTTTGCAAACCGGCGGGCAGCATGACGCCGCAGACCGCGCCGTTGTGCTGGTATTCCTTCCAGCCGCTACCGGCCAGGTAACCGCGCACCACGGCTTCGATCGGTAGGGGTTTCAAGCGCTTGACCAGCATGGAGCGGCCTTCGACCTGGGCTACTTCGTCGGGCTGCACCGCGCTCTCGGGGGCGTCGCCGGTCAGGTGGATGGGGCAGATGTTCAAGCCCTTGGGGCCCAGCTTGTCGAACCAGAACAGAGCCATTTGCGTCAACAGCTTGCCTTTGCCCGGAATGGGCTCGCCCATGATGACGTCAAAGGCGCTCAAGCGGTCGCTGGCGACCATCAGGATGCGGTCGTCGCCGACAGCATAGTTGTCGCGCACCTTGCCACGGGCGAGCAGGGGCAAGGAGTGCAGGGAAGAAGTGTGTACGGTGCTGGTGGATGTCATGGTCAAACGCGGGGCAAATGGGGAAGCTTCACACGTGAAAAAGGCCTGTTGAACAGTCAACAGGCCCTCACGAACTATTCAGAACGATTATCGCTTATTGCACTACTTGGGCCAACTCACCCTTGGCGTATCGGGCAGCCATGGCGGTGAGGCTGTCGCCCTTGACCTTGGAGCCCTGGCCTTCGCAACCGAACTCCATGTAGCGTTGCTTGGCCAGCGCCTTGGCGGCTTCGCGGGCAGGCTTGAGCCATTCGCGAGCGTCGAACTTGTCAGGGTTTTCAAACAGGAACTTGCGCACCGCTCCGGTCATGGCCAGACGGATGTCGGTATCGATATTGATCTTGCGCACGCCGAACTTGATGGCCTCTTGGACCTCTTCCACCGGCACGCCGTAGGTCTGCTTCATGTTGCCGCCGTATTGGTTGATGATGGCCAGCAACTCCTGCGGTACTGCGGACGAGCCGTGCATCACCAAATGGGTGTTGGGAATACGGGCGTGGATTTCTTTGACCCGGCTGATGGCCAAGATGTCGCCCGTGGGCTTGCGGGTGAACTTGTAGGCGCCGTGGCTGGTGCCAATGGCGATGGCCAGTGCATCAAGCTGCGTGGCTTTGACAAAAATGGCGGCCTCTTCGGGGTCGGTCAGCATCTGGCTGTGGTCCAGTTTGCCCACCGCGCCAATACCGTCTTCTTCGCCTGCTTCGCCGGTTTCCAGATTGCCCAGGCAGCCGAGTTCGCCTTCGACGGTGACACCGCTCTTGTGGGCCAGATCGACCACTTTGCGCGTCACTTCCATGTTGTATTCAAAGCTGGAAGGCGTCTTGCCGTCTTCCATCAAAGAACCGTCCATCATCACCGAGCCAAAACCCAAGCTGATAGCGCCTTCGCAGACCTTGACGCTGGTGCCGTGGTCTTGGTGCATGACCAACGGGATGTGTGGATAGGCTTCGCAAGCGGCCTGGATCAAATGCTTGATAAAAGGCTCGCCCGCGTACTTGCGGGCACCGGCGCTGGCTTGCAGGATGACCGGTGCACCCACTTCGTCGGCAGCCGACATGATGGCCTGCACCTGCTCCAGGTTGTTGACGTTGAAGGCCGGAATGCCGTAGCCGTTGACGGCTGCGTGGTCCAGCAGTTCGCGCATTGAAACGAGTGCCATTGTGAATCCCCAGAGAAGTTGGTAACCGCTTGGTAACTTGTACCGAATCGCGGATTTTAACTGGCCGGGGTTTATGGGCTTTTGTCCGCACTGGAGCGTGTCCTCGCTGGCTCGCACGGGCAGCGCGCATTCCACTCCGTTCGTGTCCCCCGCGCTGCGCGCTCCTCCTTTACCTCACTGCGCGAAACGCACTGCCCATCCGATCCGGGATATCGATGCGCCACAGTCGAGAAAAGACACTGCCCCGTCGCAGCCCGGTGCGTGAGGTGGGTACCAAAGTGAGGTAAAGGAGGAGGGCGAAGCCCGGGGGACACGAACGGCGGTACCCGCCTCATGCACAGGGCGGGCTCAGCAAATCAGGTGGATTGAAAAATCAACCGACCTGGCAAATCTTCAGCATATTGGTGCCGCCGGGCGATCCCATGGGCTCGCCGCAGGTGATCGCATAGATATCACCTGTTTGCACGATCCCGCGTGATTTCAAATGGTTTTCAGCCTCGCGCAATGCGGTGTCACGATCAGCAACGGTGTCAATGAACAAAGGCCGAACATTGCGAAACAAAGCCATGCGACGTTGCGTGGCAACCTTTGCGGTGAGCGCGTAGATCGGCACACGAATCAAATGTCGGCTCATCCACAGCGCCGTAGATCCACTGTCTGTCATCGCCACAATGGCCTTCGCGCCCAAGTGGTGGGCCGTGAACAGCGCACCCATGGCGATGGTCTGGTCGATGCGTTGAAAGGTCTTGCCTGAAAAATCGGCTTCCAGTTCAAAATTTTCATGGCCCTCGGCGGCGTGGCAGATCTTGGCCATTTCCACAATCGTCTCTAGCGGATATTTGCCAGCTGCAGTCTCGGCCGACAGCATCACGGCGTCGGTACCGTCCAGCACAGCATTGGCCACATCGCTCACCTCGGCGCGGGTCGGCACCGGGTTGGTGATCATGGACTCCATCATCTGCGTGGCGGTGATGACCACGCGGTCATGCTCGCGGGCCAACTTGATCATGCGCTTTTGCAAGCCCGGCACGATCGCGTTGCCCACCTCAACCGCCAGGTCGCCACGGGCCACCATGATGCCGTCGCTGGCCAACAAGATTTCCAACAGCTTGG
>JBDTAG010000093.1:0-2590 GCA_039924745.1 Rhodoferax sp. | reverse complement strand
TACATCGCGCAAGAACACGGGCTTGCCCGCGCTGACCCCCACCACCATGTCCGCCACATCGTCTGCATTGCGCAAAAACTCACCGGCTTCTACGCTGAGCATTTGCGCCGCACCATGGCTGGCGTTGCGTTGCACCACTGCACCAGCGGGCATGCCAAAGTTGGCAGCGGCTATCGTCTTTTGCAGGGTGAGCAGGTCGACACCCCGATCGCGCATGCGGGTCGGGTCGACATCGATTTGGATCGAACGACCCGGTCCACCGATGGTATTGACCTCGCGCACACCGGGTACGGATTTCAATTCGCCCTCCAGCGTGTGGGCCACCGCCTCCAAGTCGCCGGCCGGGCTGCCGTCTTTGGTCCACAGCGTGATGCCTACTACGGGCACATCGTCAATGCCCTTGGGCTTCACGATGGGGGGCAATGTACCCAAATCGCGCGGGAGCCAATCCTGGTTGGCGTTGAGCACGTCGTACAGGCGCACCAGCGCTTCGGTGCGGGGTACGCCCACTTTGAACTGCACCGTCAGCACCGCAACACCGGGGCGCGATACGGAATAGCTGTGGTCAATACCTGCGATTTGGCCTAGCACCTGTTCAGCAGGTTTGGCCACCATGTTTTGCACATCGGCACTGCTGGCACCCGGGAAGGCAATCAGCACATTGGCCATCGTCACGTTGATTTGCGGCTCTTCCTCGCGCGGGGTCACCATCACGGCAAATAGACCCAGCAAAAGGGCCACCAAGGCCAGCAGCGGTGTGAGCGCATTCGACTGAAACGCCGCGGCAATGCGACCGGACGGGCCGAGTTTTGACGGCGGTGTGGGTGTCGATGATTCTGGGTTGCGCATGGTGTTGCCTTTAGGATGCAAGGCTTACTTGCCGACGCGCACTTGCGCGGCGCGTAGCGTGTCCAGCGCTACCACGTCGCCAGCCTTTAAACCGGCCAGAACTTCAACGCCTTCGGCGCCCAGACGTTGCCCCAGGCGCACAGCGCGCAAGCTGAATACCGCGCCGCTTTTGACATACACCGCCGTCAGTTCACCGCGGTGCACGATGGCCTGTTCGGGTACCGCCAGCAATCCACGGGTGGCCGACTGATCCGCGCTTAGTTTCACCCGTACCTGTTGACCGGGCACCAAGCCCGCGCTCTGCGCGTCCGGCAGCTCCAGACGCCATTCCGTGGTCTGTGAAACGGGGTCGGACGACGGAATCACGCTGCGCGCGCTGGGTGTGATCCACACGTCGCCCTGCGCAGACGCGGCTTGTATCTGGGCGTTGGCTGCCTGGCCAATCAAAGCAACACGAGAAGCGGGCACCTGCACCACTACGCGCAAAGGCAGTGGCGCATACATAACCAGCAGCGGTGTGCCGGGTACGGCCAGATCACCCGCCTGGGCGTTCGTTTGCAATACCCAACCATCAAACGGAGCCGTCACCTTGGTGAAGCCTTGGGCCAAGCCGCTTTGGCGACTGGCCGCACTGGCCTGGTCGCGCTGCGCTTTGGCACTCTTGAGTTGGGTGTCTGCGGTATCCAATGCTGCCTGGCTGACGAAGCCCTTGGACTGCAAACCCTTGGTACGGTCAAACTGTGCTTTGGCGTTGTGCAGATCAGCATCGGCCTGGTCCACCTGCGCCTGGCTGCGCTGTTGGCCGACCGCTGCTTCACGGTCGTCAATGGTTGCCAGCAACTGACCCGCCTTGACTTTGTCACCCGCCTTCACCAAGAAGCTGGCCAGGCGGCCCGAAGCCTGGGCTGACACGGTGCTTTGGCGAACCGGTTGCACCACACCATCCAGGTAGGTCGTTGCCCCGGCCTGCTTGACTCCGACCGTCGCGGTCGCCATCGCTGGGGCCTGTGCCAAGACGTCTGCGGCAGGGAAAGTCATGGCCGTCACAAGGACGAGTGACAACCCCATACGCGAGGGACGGGTGCGCAAGGACGGCGTTGGGGTGTTGCTGAACATGGCTTCTCCTTAATACTGCATGGAGTATATGTTATACCCCAAGGGGTATGCAAGAGAATGTCAATTGATCCAGATCAAGAAGAGTCGTATCGGGTGCAAAATAGAACCTGCTATGCGCACCACACAAAGGCTGTGGCCATCCATTTAGATGCGATGGCTATAAGCAAACCACGAAAGTGTTGTTCCAGTTTTGCGCGAGCAGTTTCAGAATCGAGCCCATTGAATAGGCGTGCGAAAGCGTGGGGGTTTGCGGTGCGGCGTGCGCATGACTCTATGAAAATTTACCCTCTAGCCCTCGTCAACGCTGCATAGCACGCTATCAACTGCATAGCAATAATTTAGGAGCACCACTAGCATGTCAGACACCTGGAAATTCGAAACCCAATCCGTACACGCCGGCTACTCGCCCGACCCGACCACCAAGTCGGCGGCCGTGCCGATCTACCAAACCGTGGCCTACGCTTTTGACAACGCGCAGCATGGCGCTGATTTGTTCGACCTTAAGGTGCCGGGCAACATCTACACCCGCATCATGAATCCCACGACCGACGTGCTGGAGCAACGCGTGGCTGCCCTAGAGGGTGGCCTTGCAGCGCTGGTGGTGGCCTCGGGCCAAGCGGCGGTG
>JBDTAG010000092.1:0-6052 GCA_039924745.1 Rhodoferax sp. | reverse complement strand
GGCGCTTCGTGAAGTACAGGCGATAGCCTGGTCCAAACGCGATGCGCATTTCAGACACTTCATTTCCGACTGGCTTCCAGTCGCCAAGGCTTCCAGCCTCAGCCAAGCGTAGTCTGGCAACGATGCGTAACTGGGCCTTTATGTCTTTTAAGCCATCTAGCCAGTCTTGGAACTCTTGTGTTTGACGGACCGTTAACATGCAACTATTGTATCTTGTTGGATACAGGTGTCAATCGAAGGCACTACGACTTGGTGACGTTCAATATCTGAGTTTGGCGTCAGTCTGGCGGAGACCTGTCGTATCGCACCAAATGCGGGAATACCCACCCCATCCCCGCAATGCACAGGCACCGATATTGCATACCCTTGGTGCATATGGCATTTGAACTCGACATCGGCTTCGCATCCAGTGCAGGCACCAAATACAGCAACGAAGACTTCTGCGGGGCGCTGATGCCCGAGCCGGGTCTGGAGGGCATGGGCGTGATCGCCGCCGTGGCCGATGGCGTCAGCCGTGGCGGTATGGGCAAGGAGGCGGCGCAAACCACGGTGGTCAGCTTGCTACGCGATTACTTTGGCACGCCCGAGACCTGGGACGCTACCGTGGCGCTGGACCGCATCATCTCCAGTCAGAACGCCTGGCTGTGCGGCATCAACCGGCGGCGCCAGCCTGCAGTGGGTATGACCACGCTGACGGCCGTGGTGCTGCGTGGTCAGTCGTATGCACTGGCGCATGTCGGCGACTCACGTGCCTACCTGCTGCGCGGCGGGCAGATGCAGCAGATTACGCACGACCATGTCGTCAACCACCCCGACTTCCAGCACCAACTGGTGCGCGCTGTGGGGCTGGAGGACCGGGTGGTGGTGGACTATGTGCAAGGCGATCTGCAGGTGGGTGATGTGTTTGTGTTGTTGACCGATGGCGTGTGGGGCTCGCTGTCCGACAAGCGCTTGCAGACCATGGCCCAAGGCGACAACGCCCAAGCCGCCAGCGAGACCATGTTGGACGCCGCGCTCAAGGCCGGCAGCCGTGACAACGTAACCGCCCTGGTGGTAAGTGTGCTGGGCCTGTTAGATGCTACGTTGCAAGACGAAAACCGCGTGGCCCACAGCCTGCCCGTGCCGCCGCTGCTCAAGGTAGGCGATGTGTTGGATGGCCTGGTGGTAACCGCCATCGTGGCCGACAGCGGCATCAACGTTGTTTACCAAGCCAAAGCCGCGACCGCAGTGCCTGCTGGCCTGGACGGTGGTGTGTTCCGCGCAGGTAAAGGAGGAGCCCGCGCAGCGGGCGGGGGACACGGAGCGGAACACGCCGCCGCCCAGGCCGGCAGCCCCCAAGCAGACGCAGACCCCGACAAGCGCTACATCATCAAAGCCCTGCACCCCGCTCGCGCCCACGACCGCGAAGAGCTGGCCATGCTGGCCCACGAGGCCTGGCTGGCCAAGCACATGCAGTCGTCCCGCGTGGCAGATAACCTGGTGCATATCCACACCGATCTGCCTGGCGGCTACTCACGCAGCGCCTTTTATTTGGTGTACGACTGGCACGGCGGCGAGACGCTTGAGCACGCCTTGGCGCAGCACAAGCGCATCAAGCTGCCGCAGGCATTGGCGATGGGCCTGCAAGCGCTAAAGGCGCTAGGCCGCCTGCACCACCAAGGCGTCATTCACCGCGACATCAAACCGGCCAACCTGCACCAGGGCGAAGACGGCGTGCTGCGCTTGCTGGACCTGGGCGTGGCGCTGAGCGGGCGTGAGCCTGCATCCATGCGCGAGCTGCACGCAGGCACACCCAGCTATGTGAACCCTGAGCAATGGGGCTTCAACTGCAAGACCACAGCCCGCAGCGGTGGCCAGCGCACCGACGTGCCCCAAGAGTTGCCCGATGCGCAAAGCGATTTATTTGCGCTGGGCGTCACGCTGTACCAGTTACTGACCGGCAAGCTGCCCTATGGCGAGGTCTTGCCCTACCAGTCGGGCCGCTATTACCGCGACCCGGTGGCTCCCAGTCGCCATAACCCCGAGATCCCTATCTGGCTGGACCATGTGTTGCTCAAGGCCGTGGCGCGCGACAAGCGCCAGCGCTTTGAGACGGCCGAAGAGTTCAGTCTGGTGTTGGAGCGCGGTGCCTCACGCCCGCTGTCCGCCCCCTCGGCCACGCCACTGCTGCAGCGTGACCCGACTGCGCTGTGGAAGGTGGGGCTTGCGGTGTCGGTGCTGTTGAACTTGTTGTTGGTCTACTGGCTATTGTTCTTGCCAAAATAGGCCTATAGCCCTCGTGCAATATAAATAGTGTGCTATCTATTTTGTAGTAATAGCATCAATTGACTGCTGTCAGTTGCAGCGGCCCGAACCACGCGCGTGCCTTGGTTTGGGTGTTGTCGGTGTCCGTCATGATGGCCAAGCCTACCAGCGGGCCGGGCGCTTCTCCGAATGCTTTTTCGAAGTCCGCGCGGATATTGCGTTTGTAATCCAGCCAGTGGCTGAGGCCCTGTGTGCCGGACTCGACGACGATCGTGCGGATGCGGTCCGTGCGCGGGTTGATGATGACGGTGTCGGGTGCGCGTTTGTTGCACCACACAGACATGAGCGTGGCATAGGGCAGCGGCTCACCCGTGATCGTGTGCGACAGTTCAGACAACATGGCGTTCTTCATCGAAAAGGTAGACCGGTCGCCCTCAAACGCCAGAATGACACGCACCGGCGAGTCGTCCACCTGGCGCACACCCACGTCGGCCTGCTCGATCAGCTGGGGCACCATCCACGAAAATTGGATTTGCCCGATATCGGCCGCCTCTACACGTACCGGTTGGCGCAACATGCTGGCGGAGGCGTTGGCCACTGCAGCCGCCACCAAACGCCCGTCTTGGTGAACAAATGAGAACTCGGTCGGCTGCTTGCCGGGCAGTTGGTAGTGTTGCCAAGCGTCGAAAGGCATCACGCTGGCACTCGGCGCGGAGATCGATGCAGTTTCATTTTGCCGGGCGGGCGATGTGCACGCGACAGCCAGCAATGCTAAGGCGGCGCACACGCAGGGCACCAGGAAGCGACTGAATGACAAGGCAGATTTAGACATGGGCTCCCACGGATCAACGGATAAAAGTGTAGGCGGTAGCCCGACTATGCCTGATGCAGATGACAGATTTAACTTGACGCGGGATGATTTCAGGATCACGCTTTAGGCCACGCTCCCGATTTCATAGCGCGGTAAACAGAAAGCAGGGCTTATGGCAAACATCACTTGGAACGATTCGCCTACCGTGTACGTTGCATTGTTGGACGATGTGCCCGTGTGTGAATTGAAGCCAAAGGACATTGGTGGCGTGGCGGCCAACTGGCTCAACGGCAGTCTGTGGCCCCCGCCAAGTCACATGCCCAAGGCCGCGCCGCAGCAGGCAAAATTCTTCTTCGGACTTGATGAGGCGAAGCTGGCGGTGGAAGAGGCGCTACGCGGTTAATCGCATTTACAGCCCACGCGCGCGCCCACCTTTTTCGGCCCAGGTCCGCGTCCAGCGAATCTGCATCACCCGCAGCATAGCCAGCATGGCCACGGACAGTGTGGCGAAGACACAGAAGCCGCCTGCATAGCTGCCAAAGTATTGCTTGGACAAGCCCATCGCATTGGGTACCAGGCCGCCGCCTAAAGCGCCGATTTCCCCGATCATGGAGCCGGCCACAGCCGTGGCCAGCGGCCAGCGCAGCGGCACCAGCTGGAACACTGCGCCGTTGCCCGCGCCCAGTGCGGCAAAGCACAAGATGATCAGCAAGGTGGTGGCAGCCAGCGAACCAGTGGATAGACCGCACAACGCCAGCGTGACGGCCACGGTACACAACACCACATTCAGTGTGTTGACGCCGCCCCAGCGGTCCGATATCCAGCCGCCCAGTACGCGCACGGCCGCGCCCATGAACGCGGCCAGCATCGTCAATTGGCCTGCCTGTACTTTGCTGACGCCAAACTGGTCGTAGTAGTAGGTGGGCAAGAAAGTCGCCAGGCCAATGAAGCCGCCAAAAGTGATCGCATAGATCAGGCTGAAGGCCCAGCCGTCTTTTTCGAACAGGCAGGCAATGTGTTCTTTGAAGGTCCCGTGGGCCGCACGGTCATTGGGCTCTTTGGCAAATACGACCATCACCACCATGGGTATGCTGATGGCCACGGCCGCGATGCCGTAAACCGCGACCCAGCCAAAGGCCTGGGCCAGCGGCGGCGCTACCAACACCGACACCGCAGTGCCCACATTGCCGGCGCCGACCAGGCCCATGGCCAGGCCTTTGTGCCGGGCTGGGAACGATCCCGAGCCCAGCGACATGGCGACACCAAAGCTGGCGCCGGCAATGCCCAGCAGCACGCCCATGGCCAACAGATCGTTGAAGCTCTTGACGCAGAAGAAGCCAAACAACATGGCCACCATGATCATGCCCATCTCAACCAGCGTGGCATTTTTGCGGCCAATGTACTGCGACAAAATGCCCAGCGGAAAGCGCATCAGCGCTCCTGCGATGATGGGGATGGACAGCATCAAACCCTTTTGTGCGGGGCTGAGGTTAAAGGTCTCGGAGATGAAGGGTGCCATCGCGCCGTTGAGCACCCAGATGCAGCACGAAAACGAAAAGTACAAGAACGAGGCGAACAGCGTGGGCGCGTGGCCGCTCTTGAGAAAACTACGAAATCCCGACATGGTGCACGGTTCCTAAAATGGGTTTGACCCATGCACCAAAGCGAAACCCGTGCCAGTCCTTTTTAAACGGAGAAGCGCTTAGGCGCTTACCTCCAGAAATCGCTGAAATTCTGCAATGGGGACCGGGCTGCCGAACAAGAATCCTTGGTAGGCAAAGCAACCGATGCTGGCAAGAAAGTCACGCTGCGCTTCGGTCTCCACGCCTTCGGCCACCACGGACAAGCCCAAGGTGGTGCCCAGCGCCACAATGGTGCGCGCAATGGCTGCGTCGTTGGGGTCGGTCAGCACGTCGCACACAAAAGATCGGTCGATCTTCAGCAGATCCAGCGGCAACTGTTTGAGGTAGCTCAATGACGAGTAGCCAGTGCCAAAATCGTCTAGCGAGAAGCCTACACCGTGTGCTTTGAGCTCTTTCATCTTGCCGATGATGTCGTCAGCCCGATGGGCCAGCACGCTCTCGGTCAGCTCGATGCGCAGCAGGTTGGGCGGCACCTTCCAGGTTTGCAAACACTTCAGCACGCCAGGCACAAAGCCAGGTTCGCTCAACTCGCGCGCGCTGACGTTGACCGCCAGGCTTAGGTCGGCGGTGTCTGGCGATTGGGCCCAGGTGGCCAATTGCTCGCAGGCCATGTTCATGACCCAACGGCCCAGTGGCACGATCAAACCCGTGGATTCGGCCAGGGTGATGAACTTCTCCGGCATGACCAGGCCACGCGTGGGCTGCAGCCAGCGCACAAGTGCCTCGGCTCCGGTCACCTGGCCTTTGGGCCCTACGGTGGGCTGAAAGTAGAGCACCAGTTCTTCGCCACCTTGCAAACCATCGCGCAGGTCAAACTCCATGGCGACCCAGTTCTCTAGCTCGGTCTGCATGCTCACATCAAAAAAGCGCAGCGTGTTGCGGCCTGCGGCTTTGGCCTGGTACATGGCCAGGTCTGCCTGTTTGAGCAGGTCGTCCACACTGCTGCTGTGCGTATCAAACAGCGTGATGCCCATGCTGGGTGAACTGTGGTGCTCGCGCCCTGCCAGGTCATAGGGTTCGTTCAGATTGGACAGGATCTTTCGGCCTACGCTGTCGGCTTGCAACGCGGCGGCGTGGGCGTCGGGTTCCAGGTCTTCCAGCACCAGCACAAACTCGTCGCCACCCAAGCGCGCCACCGTGTCAGCCTCGCGCACGCACTCGGACAGTCGTTGCCCAACCTGCTGCAGCAAAAGGTCGCCCACGTCGTGGCCCAGGGTGTCGTTGAGCGTTTTGAAATTGTCCAGGTCGATAAAGAGCAGGGCGCCGTACCGGTGGTGGCGGGTATTGGTCAACAGTGCCCGTTTCAATTGCTCTAAAAGCAAACGGCGGTTGGGCAGGCCGGTCAGCGCATCGT
>JBDTAG010000091.1:0-6279 GCA_039924745.1 Rhodoferax sp. | reverse complement strand
GCAACCGACTATGCCAATCAGGCCCAGGCGGATGCCAAATTAGCCCAAGCCAAAGCAGGCTCTGCCAAAGCGCAGGCTGTATCTGCTGCTCTGCAAGAAGATATCCGCGTTATGCGGGTAGAGCTTGATCGCGCTGCAACCCAATAACTCCCCATTTAAGTGAACACTGTCATGAAACACTCAAACCGTCTCAATATATTGCTGGCATCTTCTGTTCTGTTGATTAGCGCATGCGCAAGCACGCCTAAATCGATCGCATCCTTGGATCAGGTGCATGTTGATTACATGCAAGCGCAGAACAACCCCAAGGTTGCGACCTACGCCGCTTTAGAAATGCAATCGGCGAGCGAAGCTTTGGCCAAGGCTGATGCCGCAGCCAAGAGTCGTGAAAGTCTGGACACCGTTGACAAGTTGGCCTATCTGACGAAGCAGAAGATAGCGTTGGCAACCGAAGTTGCCAATAGAAAATCATCAGAAGCAGATATCGCCAGTGCGGCTGCCTCTCGGGATCAGGTACGCTTGGACCAGCGCACCATGGAAGCCAACCAGGCCCGCATGAAGGCAGAAGATGCTGAACGTTCAGCGCAGGCCGCTCGCGATGCAGCGGCTTTGGCGACCCAACAGAAAAACATGGCCCAAGCCAACGAAGCGGATGCACAGCGCGTGGCGGCTGAAGCCAACGCTCGCAACCAACAGCTGCAAGCGCAACTGGCAGACTTGTCAGCCAAAAAAACTGAACGCGGACTCATCATTACATTGGGAGACGTACTTTTTTCCGTTGACCAGGCAAAGCTCAATGCCGATGGCGCGCGCATGGCCCAGCGACTGGCAACGGTGCTGCAGCAAAACCCCAAGCGTGCGGTCCTGATCGAAGGTTTTACCGACAGCACAGGCAGTGGTCCGCACAACCAAGAGTTGTCCGAGCGACGTTCCATGGCAGTTCGCGACGCGTTGTTGAACCTAGGCGTAGCGCCCAGCCAAGTCGCCGTGCGTGGATATGGTGAAGCCTATCCTGTTGCTCCCAACGATACGGCGATGAATCGCCAGCTCAATCGCCGCGTAGAAATTGTTCTATCCGATGAGCAGGGTGTGATTAAACCTCGCTAAGTCCCAGTGATCAGGGCAGGTTATAAATAATCCGCCTTGACAAGCACCTTGTTGGAGCCTATGTTGGATGACGTACAGAGTTTTTTGGTCCCGACGCCAATACTCTAGGCATCTATATTGCATGGAGGCCACAATGAAAAATCATACCAATACCGCTCGCTTCTGGAGCACGGCGTCCTTCGGTGGAAACACCGACACGTCCCCGATGGAGCTGCTGTCCTTGGGTGACCATTTGGGCCTGTGTAACGGGGCACAACGGCACTTTTTCGCTTTACGTTGTCTGACAGAATCAGCGCGAGATTTTGTTGCGACTAGATTTGTAACGACCCTGGTGTGTGTTGCATTGGTGATTGGCGTAGTAGCGCTGACGTTGTAGGCTATGGCGCGATCTGCTCTCGCCGGACTCGTTCAGGGTGCGCCAGATGCGTTGTGCGAAATCCTCGATCCGTCACGCGGTGTTGTGCCGCCGCCCATTCGGTCTGAGATTTTTGGTGCGCAGCGCTTCAGACAACACGGGCAGAGTCTTGCAGCTACCCACAGGGCAGAGCCAGTCTCCGTCTTTGCAGCTACTTTTTTTCCAAGGCTTCAAAGCAACATCAAGGTATTGCGAGAAGCACACCAATACATTGGGGTGCAAGCCAGTACTGGTTACGACATCACACCGGCTGCGGAGTGGCTGCTGGATAACTTTCATACGATTGAAGCTCAGCTCAAGGAAATCCACGACGGGTTGCCTCGGAGCTATTTCCGAACGTTGCCAATCTTACTGGACGAACCTTTGGCTGGGTTACCCCGTATTTATGGAGTGGCCTGGGCATTTGTCGCACACACTGACGGAGCGTTCGATGAAGAATTATTGACCCATTTTTTGAAAGCGTACCAAGAGGTTCGAGAACTCAAGTTAAGTGAAGTGTGGGCGTTGCCCACCACGTTGCGGGTGGTGTTGATCGAGAACCTCCGACGATTGGCCGAACGGGTTGCCACCAATAAGGCAGCTCGTGAAGTCGCCAATCTGTGCTTTGACCGTATCGAAAGCTACGATGCAGATGCATTGGACCGATTGCTCGCGTTGTTAACCATGCGGGGGGTGGGACGTGTATTTTTGGCACAAATGGCGCAGCGTTTGCAAGACCGTCGTACCGCGGGTGAAGACAGCGGCCAGACGCAGATCCAAACTTGGCTGCGTGACGCATTGCCCGATTTGGGCGCTGCGCAAGTCCAGCAAAGTGCAGAGCAGGCGCAAGACAATTTGAGCGTCAGCAATGCGGTGATGTCCTTGCGAGCGATTGGTGATGCGGACTGGTCAGGCATTATTTCCCGCACCAGTGAGCTGATGCAGTTGATGATGACATCTTCTTTGTTTTCCGCAGAAGAAGACGCCACACGCGATCAAACCTTGCATGCAATTGAGAAGCTGGCGCGGCGCAGCGGCCTGAGCGAGGTATCGGTCGCGCAAGCATTGCTTAAGTTGATGCACCCGCCGGAGGGCGCGAACGATGCAGCTACAGAGGTTGTTGCACACCATTGGCTGCGTGGGGCAGGCCAATCAGCGCTTCTGATGGCCTTAGGGTTACCGGACAGGGGCCGTTTTTTTTGGCAAAACTGTGTTCGCCGTGTGGCGCTTCCAGCGTATCTTCTGGTGTTGGTGGCCGTGTTGTGCCTGATGGTTTGGTTATTGCTGCACCACGCATTACAGTTTCAAGCATTTGAGGCCCACCCTTGGGTAACCGTGGTGTGCATGCTGGCCATGCTTTTTCCGGCATCCGAAGCGGTCGTTGCCGTCATCAACCGCATGATCAGCGAATCGGTACATCCGCACCATTTGCCTCGACTGGCGTTTGCCGATGGAATCCCTCAAGAGCATCGCGTGCTGGTGGTCATACCTGGCATGTTGACATCTGCGGTGTCTACTCACGATTTGGTGCACCACTTGGAGCTGCATTTCCTGGCTAATCCTGAGGAAGAAGCGCAGTTTGCATTGCTGACGGATTGGGCGGATGCCGATACACAACAAGTCGCCACGGATGGCCCTCTTTTGGCGTCGGCGCATCAGCAGATTGAAGAGCTCAATATCCGCTACCCGCGGCCTCAGTCGGTCGCTGATCTTGCGCCGCGATTCATTTTGCTGCACCGCAATCGCAGTTTGAGCGTCACCGAACAACGGTGGATTGGTTGGGAACGCAAGCGGGGGAAATTGGAGCAATTGGTCGAGGCACTGGCCACAGGCGTGAATACAGTCTTTCTTGATCTGGGTCGGTCTTCATGCCCGGTCACCCAGATTCGGTACATTGTTACGTTGGACAGCGACACCTTGCTGCCGCCTGGTCGTCTGCGCGATCTGGTCAGTGTGGCTGCACACCCCCACAACCGACCACGCCTTGATGAGAGTGGTCGAAAAGTTGTCAGTGGTTACGGTATTTTGCAGCCCCGTATCGTTACCCCGCTGCCAGATGCTGAACACAGCACGCCTTTTCATTGGTTGTTCGCTGGACAGTGTGGCATTGATCCTTACAGTGCCGCTAGTTCTGAGGTCTATCAAGACTTGTTCAAGGAAGGAACCTTCACCGGCAAAGGCCTATTGCATGTAGACACCCTGCATGCCGTGCTGTCGGGTCGCCTTCCCGAAAGTCAAATACTGAGTCACGATCTGCTTGAAGGCTCGATCGCGCGGTGTGCGGCGGTGTCCGATATCCCCGTGATTGAAGACGCACCATTTCATGCCGATGTGGCTGCTGCACGCGTCCACCGATGGACGCGTGGAGACTGGCAGCTTTTACCGATCGTTTTTGCCGCATTGCTATGGCCGCGTCGGTATGGAATTCGGGCCGTCAATTTGTGGAAGATGCTGGACAACTTGCGCCGCTCACTGGTTGCGCCGTTTTCCTTGGTTTTTCTAGTGACAGCGTTGGCTGGTGGGGTAGTGTCCGCATGGGGCGCTTGCCTGCTGGTTTTCCTGGCGTTTTCTGCAGGGCCACTAATGGGCGCTTTGGCTGGATTTTCTCCACGGCAGGTTGACTTCGCCAAACAAAGGTTTTTTGTAGAAGCCGCCGTCGAATTAGGGCGCGCGTTGTCCGGTGGTGTGTGGCATGTTGCGCAACTGTTGCAACAGTCTTTGTCGGCAGTGGATGCCATTTGGCGCGCACTGTATCGGACATTCGTCAGTCGGCGCCAACTGTTGCAGTGGACGACCGCCGCCGTATCCCAGGCCAAGGCCAAAACCTCATTGATGGCAATTGTGCGTTTGCACTGGTTGGAACCTTTGGTCGGGTTTGCTTTGCTGGCCTTGTTTTTGTTGATGAAAACGCCACATCCGGAGTTCGCAGTAGCCCTTTGTGCACTATGGGCGAGCGGACCGGTATGGACGTGGTGGGCCAGTCGGCCCACGCCAACTGCCACTGAAGCAAAACTCTCTGCGCAGGATGCCACATATTTGGAAGGTATTGCACGCGATACGTGGCGCCTTTTTGAACGCTGTGTGGGTCTGGAAGACAACTATTTACCACCCGATAACTTGCAACTTGCGCCACACGATATGGTGGCGCACCGTACATCACCCACCAATATAGGGCTGTACCTCCTTAGCGTCGCATGTGCCCGTCAGTTTGGCTGGATTGGTACGCAAGACATGTTGACGCGCCTGGAAAGAACCTTGTCGACCTTGTTAAGGTTGCAACGCCACAACGGGCATTTCCTCAATTGGTACGACACACAGAGTTGTGAGCCCTTGCTGCCAATGTATGTTTCAACGGTCGACAGTGGCAATCTCTCGGGCCATTTGTTGGCGGTATCCCAGGCTTGCCTTGAATTGGCTGCTGCGCCACTCGACGATGCAGCCGGGCAGCGCGCTATCTCCATGTCCCGTGCGCGGATGGCCCCACTGTTGGCGACTCGACCGCATTTGCCACCTGCACAACGTGAAGCATTGCGTTGGATGTTGGCAGACCATCGCGCAACACTTCAGTCTTTCGAACGTGACCGCACTGAAATTGAATCGCAGCTTGCCCAACGCCTGCATGAGCTAGCCCGGGCTTTCTCTGAACTGGCGTGGCAGGCTGACTTCACATTTTTGTACCATAAAAAGCGCCGCCTTTTTCATATCGGCTACCGCGTGGCAGAGCGCCAACGCGATGCTGCTTTCTACGATTTGCTGGCGTCGGAATCGCGCCTGACAAGCTTGCTGGCCATTGCAAAAGGCGATGTGCCGGTGCGCCACTGGGCGTCGTTGGGGCGTCCGTTCTTTGCGGTCGGTAGTCAGGTCGGGCTGCGTTCCTGGACGGGCTCAATGTTTGAATACCTGATGCCCACCCTGGTACTTGCAGAACCCAAGGGTAGTGTTTTGCAGTCCGCGTGCAAATCCGCGCTGCGTGAGCAAATCGCGTTCACCCGCGTGCAAGGCTTACCCTGGGGGATCTCTGAGTCTGCCTATGCTGCAAGCGATCACACCCTGGCTTACCAATACGCGCCACAGGGTGTGCCACGGCTGGCCTTGCGTCGCACCCCAACCGATGAATTGGTGATTGCTCCGTACGCAACCGCTTTGGCCGTCGTCATAGCGCCGTGCTGCGCTGCAGCCAACTTCCGGGTGCTAGAGGCTCTGGGTGCGCGGGGGCGCTATGGCTTCATAGAGGCTTTGGACTTCACCCCTGCGCGGCGGGTCGATGGAAGACCTTTCTCTGCAGTTGAAACTGTGATGGCCCACCACCAAGGTATGAGCATCGTCTCATTGGCGCACGCGCTACTGAACGGACCTGCGCAGCGCTGGGGCATGGCGAATGCATCGGTTGAGTCCGTGGCTTCTTTGCTGCATGAGCCGTTGCCACGGATGGTTTCGTTGTTGTACGCGCCACCTGCGGCGACCTTGCCAATCGCACAGCAACGGCGTCGGGTTCCGAGTTTTCTTCGCGAGGTTTTACCGGGCGTCTCGGCTGTCGGTCCAACGCACGTGCTTTCTAACGGGCGCTATAGCGTGTCACTGCGCGCCAATGGTGCAGGTTGGAGTCGTTGGGGCCACACCGGCATTACGCGACAGCGCGACGATGCTTTGCGAGACGATCGTGGCAGTTTCTTATACCTGCGTTGGGACGGGCAGCGCGATCCTGTGTCGTTAACACAGCATCCGGCACCCGACAAAAATGCAAGCTACCGCTGCGTTTACCATGCCGACCGCGTGTG
>JBDTAG010000090.1:0-9853 GCA_039924745.1 Rhodoferax sp. | reverse complement strand
AAAATCACCGCGGGTGTGTTGTCTTTTGTGTTTTTGCGCAGGAACTCAGGGTCGGCGACCACGCTGGCGCGCAGCGTGTTGTCCGGGTGGTTGTAGCCCTGCCGCACGCCTTCGTTGATGGCGTCATCCAGGCTGCCAGTAAAGCCCTCCCAGCGCACATCCATACCCACTTTAAGGAACACGTTGACGATGCCGGTGTCTTGACAGATGGGGCGGTGGCCCGTTGCGCTCATCTTGCTGTTGGTCAAAATCTGTGCAATCGCATCTTTGGCCGCGGCGCTTTGTTCGCGCTCGTAGGCGCGGGCCAAGTGGGCGATGTAGTCGGTTGGGTGGTAGTAGCTGATGAACTGCAGAGCCGCAGCGACGGACTCGATCAAGTCGGCTTGGCGGATGACGGTGGTGGTGCTCATGGTGTGGTTCCGGCGGTGGGTGAAAAGGGCAAGTGTCTGCAGACTGGCATTGTAAAAGCCCGTTCAGCAAGTGCTGAATGCCGATTCGAAATGGCACTTCCGCGCCATAGCTTTGTTGTGTAAAGTCAGTCGCTTGTAAGTGCGATACGCAAACATACACTTCAGATCGTATAGACACCGAGGAGACAACCCCATGAGCACACCATCGTCCGCCATTGAGTCCATGTTGATTGAAAACCGCGTTTTCATGCCCAGCGAGAGCATGGTCAAGAACGCACGCATCTCAGGCATGGATGGCTACAACGCCCTGTGCGCGCAAGCCGAGAGCGACTATGAAGGTTTTTGGGCCAAATTGGCGCGTGAAAATGTGGTCTGGAACAAGCCTTTCACCCGCACCTTGGACGAATCCAACGCGCCGTTTTACCAGTGGTTTGACGACGGTGAGCTCAACGCCTCTGCCAATTGCCTTGACAAACACATGGGCACTCCCGTCGCGCTCAAGACGGCCATCATTTTTGAAGCTGACGACGGGACCGTCACCAAAATCACGTACAAGGACTTACTGGCCCGCGTGAGCCAATTCGCGAACGCCTTGATCGATGACGGCGTCCGAAAAGGGGACCGGGTGCTGATTTACATGCCCATGACCGTCGAGGGTGTGATCGCCATGCAGGCCTGCGCGCGCATTGGTGCCACCCACAGTGTGGTGTTCGGGGGTTTCTCTGCCAAGGCATTGCAAGAGCGCATCATCGACGCAGGTGCGGTAGCCGTTATCACCAGCAACTTCCAGATGCGTGGTGGCAAAGAATTACCCTTGAAAGCCATCGTTGACGAAGGACTGGCCATGGGTGGCTGCGAATCCATTAAGAATGTGTACGTCTACGAGCGGACACAAACAGCATGCAATATGGTGTTGGGCCGCGACAAGACATTTACCGAAGCGCTGTCTGGCAAGAGCACAGAATGTGCGCCTGTGCCTGTGGGGGCAGAACACCCGCTGTTCATCCTCTACACCTCAGGCTCCACTGGCAAGCCCAAGGGTGTGCAGCATTCCACCGGCGGCTATTTGCTATGGGCCAAGTTGACGATGGATTGGACTTTCGATCTGAAACCAGAAGATATTTTCTGGTGCACAGCCGATATCGGCTGGATCACCGGCCATACCTACGTGGCCTACGGCCCATTGGCTGCCGGTGCAACACAGATTATTTTCGAAGGTGTCCCAACTTACCCCAACGCGGGCCGTTTCTGGCAAATGATCGAACGCCACAAGTGCAGTATTTTCTACACAGCCCCCACAGCAATTCGATCGCTGATCAAAGCGGCCGAAAGTGAGTCGGCGGTGCATCCAGACCGCTCTGATCTGAGCAGCTTACGGATATTGGGTTCGGTGGGTGAGCCTATCAATCCTGAAGCCTGGATGTGGTACTACAAAAATGTGGGGCGTGAGAACTGCCCGGTGGTAGATACGTTCTGGCAAACGGAGACGGGTGGCCACATGATGACGCCACTGCCAGGCGCCACACCGTTGGTGCCAGGTAGTTGCACGCTGCCGTTGCCAGGCATCATGGCCGGGATCGTCGATGAGGTAGGCAAAGACATTCCCAATGGCACAGGCGGTATTCTGGTTGTCAAACGACCTTGGCCTTCGATGATCCGCAATATTTGGAACGATCCTGAACGTTTCAAGAAAAGCTATTTCCCGGAAGAAATGGGCGGTCGGATGTACTTGGCCGGCGATGGCGCTGTGCGCAGCATTGACCGGGGGTATTTCCGGATCACCGGGCGCATAGATGATGTTTTGAACGTCTCGGGCCACCGCATGGGTACCATGGAGATCGAGTCAGCCTTGGTCGCCAAATCAGATTTGGTTGCCGAAGCGGCTGTGGTGGGGCGCCCAGATGATTTGACCGGTGAAGCCATCTGCGCGTTTGTCGTGCTCAAACGCCCCATGCCCAAGGGCGATGAAGCAAAAGCAATTGCCAAAGAGTTGCGCGATTGGGTCGCCAAAGAGATTGGACCCATTGCCAAGCCCAAGGACATACGCTTTGGCGAGAATTTGCCCAAGACACGTTCGGGCAAGATCATGCGACGATTGCTGCGCTCGTTGGCCAAGGGCGAGGTTATTACCCAGGACACTTCTACTTTGGAAAACCCCGCCATCCTGGACCAACTGGGTCAAGCCTACTGACCTGCATCGGCTACGCAGAGGCACTCTGCCGTTGGGGTACAGTACCCCAACGAAATTTGACAGGAGAACACGATGTACGCAGTTGGTTTGGGTGTGATTTTCCTGCTGATGAAATACATGGAGATGGGGCCTGTGGCCGCATGGCCTTGGTGGGTTGTGCTGGCTCCCTTTGGCGTGGCCTTGGCGTGGTGGGCCTGGGCCGATGCCACAGGCTACACCAAACGCAAGGCGATGGAACGAGAAGACGCCCGTAAAAAAGACCGCATTGAGCGCAACCGTGAAGCCATGGGCTTTATCAGCAACAAAAAGAAGAAGCGCTAACCCCGCTCTTGTTTGTCACAAGCCCGCGCCGCTCGCGGGCTTGCTTGTTTTCGGTCGGATCAGTAGTTGTCGAGTACCGCACCGTTGCTGGCGCTGGATGCGTTAAACGCAAACTTGGCCTGCACACCGCGCGTGTAGCGTGGCTTGGGTGCTGTCCATGCCGCACGGCGCTTGGCGATCACTTCTTCCGGCACATTCAGTTCCAGAATTAGCTGGCGTGAGTCGATGGTGATGGAGTCACCTTCTTCCACCAGCGCGATTACGCCACCGGCTGCGGCTTCGGGTGCCACGTGGCCCACCACCATGCCCCAGGTGCCGCCGGAGAAGCGGCCATCGGTAATCAGGCCGACTGACTCGCCCAGACCTTGGCCAATCAGCGCACCCGTTGGCGCCAACATCTCTGGCATGCCTGGGCCGCCCTTGGGGCCCAGGTAACGCAGCACCATCACATCTCCAGGGACGATCTTGTTGTCCAAGATCGCCTTGAGCGCCGTCTGCTCATCTTCAAACACGCGGGCTGGGCCAGTCATGACGGGGTTCTTCAGTCCCGTAATCTTGGCGACTGCGCCCTCGGGGCTCAAATTGCCTTTGAGGATGGCCAAGTGGCCTTGCTTGTACATCGGCTTGTCGATGGGGCGAATCACATCCTGATCGGCACGTGGAACATCGGGAATGTCTTTCAGCACCTCGGCAACCGTTTGGCCGGTGATGGTGATGCAGTCGCCATGCAGCAGGCCTGCGACAAGTAGCGTCTTCATCACTTGCGGAATGCCACCTGCACGGTGCAGGTCCACAGCCAGGTATTTGCCGGAAGGCTTCAGGTCGCACAACACGGGCGTCTTCACGCGCACGCGCTCGAAGTCGTCAATGGTCCACTCCACACCCGCGGCATGGGCGATGGCCAAGAAGTGTAGAACCGCGTTGGTGGAACCGCCGGTCGCCATGATCACGGCCACCGCGTTTTCGATGCTCTTGCGGGTCACGATGTCGCGTGGTTTCAAATCCTTCTTGATCGCTTCGATCAATACCTTGGCTGATTCCTTCGCTGAGCTCACCTTTTCGTCGTGCGGGTTGGCCATGGTGCTGGAATAGATCAGCGATATGCCCAGGGCCTCAAACGCGGAGGACATGGTGTTGGCCGTGTACATGCCGCCGCAGGAGCCAGTGCCGGGGATGGCGCGGCGTTCGATTTGCAACAGGTCTTCGTCGCTCATGCGGCCCGCGGCGTTCTCGCCCACGGCTTCAAACACGCTGACGATGTTCAGGTCCTGGCCCTTGTAGTGGCCCGGTAAAATCGTGCCGCCGTAGACAAAAATACTGGGCACATTGGCGCGCAGCATGCCCATCAGGCCGCCGGGCATGTTCTTGTCGCAACCGCCGACCACCACCACGCCGTCCATCCATTGGCCCTGCACGCAGGTCTCAATGCAATCGGAGATGACCTCACGCGATACCAATGAATACTTCATGCCTTCGGTGCCCATGGCCATGCCGTCGGAAATGGTGGGGGTGCCAAACACCTGCGCGTTGCCACCCGCTTCTTCAATCCCGGCAATGGCCGCGTCGGCTAGTTTTTGCAGACCGCTGTTGCAGGGGGTGATGGTGCTGTGCCCGTTCGCCACGCCGACCATGGGTTTTTTGAAGTCCGCTTCTTCGTAGCCCATGGCGTAGTACATGGAGCGGTTGGGCGCGCGGCTCTTGCCTTCGGTGATGTTCTTGCTGCGGGGATTCAGAATGACGGGTTTGGTGTCCATGGCGTGTTCTCGTGGGTTATGGGCGCGTCTAGGCGAGTCGCGGGTTGTTGCAAAGTATGCCTCGCAACATAAAAAGCTTCCAATATATTTTTTAAGCTCGATTAATATGTAGAGCATATGAGTGATGTACCGCTTGCCAAAGAACCCTGGGTTGAACTGCGCTTGTGGCGCCAGTTCGCCACTCTGGCCGAAGAATTGCACTTTGGCCGCGCCGCCCAGCGCCTGCACATGACGCAGCCTCCCCTGACGCAAGCCATAGCCCAGTTGGAGAAAACGCTGGGTGCGCGATTGTTTGACCGCACCAAACGCAGCGTCCAATTGACCGCCGCAGGACACACTTTGCTACCGCTGGCGCGTGATTTGCTGCAGCGCGCGCGTGATCTGGCGGTGTTAGCCCGCGCCGCAGGGGTGGGGGAGGCCGGCCGCTTGCGCTTGGCATTTGTATCCACCGCTGGCTATTCGCTGCTTCCCCAATGGACTATGGCATTTCGCGCAGCGTGCCCCGGCGTCAAACTGGAGTTGCTCGAAGGTACGGGTGATGTTCAGTTGCCGATGTTGGAACGTGGCGAGCTGGATGCTGGCTTTGTATTGCACGCGCCAGGTTTTGCGCCGCCGTATTTACAACGCGTGCTGGTGGCCAGTGAACCATTGGTTTTGGCCTTGCCCGAGCAACATGCGCTGGCGCATGCACCCCACTTGGCGTTGCAGGACATCTGGGCAGAGCCGTTGGTGACTTTCCCGCGGCGCATTGTGCCATCTTTGTACGACGCCATTTTTGGCATGTACCACGCGGCAGAGCAGTTGCCGACCGTGGCACAAGAGGCGATTCAGATGCAAACCATCGTCAATCTGGTGTCCGCCGGTCTCGGCGTGGCGTGGGTGCCGGCTAGCGTGCAGCAGTTCCAGCGCCCTGGCGTGGTCTACCGTGCCGTGCAAGGTGCAGTGCCCGGTTGCGAGACCAGTCTGGTTTGGCTGCAATCAAGCCCGGTGCTGGAGCGGTTTTTGGCATTTGCACCCCGCGCCTGACTATGGTCGCCAAAAACCAATCGGGCTTGCGTGCAAAATACGGGCATGCTCATTTCCCCCAATATTGACCCCGTCGCCCTGCAACTGGGCCCCGTAGCCGTCCACTGGTATGGCTTGACCTATCTAGCTGCTTTTGCCCTGTTCATGTTTTTGGGGCGTTTGCGTTTACGGCACCAGCCCTTTGCCAGCATCCAAGGCCCCGGCGCTTGGGCGTACAAAGATGTGGAAGACATATTGTTCATGGGCGTCATGGGCGTGGTGTTGGGCGGGCGCATTGGCTATTGCCTGTTTTACAAGCCTGGTTTTTACCTGACCCATCCGTTGGAAATTTTTTACGTCTGGCAAGGTGGCATGAGCTTCCATGGTGGCATGTTGGGCGTGATTGCGTCCATGGTGTGGTTTGCACATTCACGTAAAAAACCGTTCTGGCAGGTGGCTGATTTTGTCGCTCCCTGTGTGCCGACCGGTTTGGCGGCAGGGCGTGTGGGTAACTTTATCAACGGCGAGCTGTGGGGCCGCCTGTGCGACCCCGACTTGCCGTGGGGCATGGTGTTCCGCGGCGCGGGTGATGCTCCGCGCCACCCATCACAGGTCTACCAGTTCCTGATGGAAGGCCTGTTGCTGTTCGTGCTGCTGTGGATGTATGCGCGCACGCCACGCAAGCGGGGGCAGGTAGCCGCCGCATTCTTGTTTGGTTACGGCGTGTTCCGATTCATTGCCGAGTTCTTCCGTGAGCCGGATGCCTTCCTGGGGCTGTTGTCCTTAGGCATGAGCATGGGCCAGTGGTTGTGCGTGCCCATGATTCTGGGTGGCATTGGCTGCTGGTTCTGGGCACGTTCACGCCCCACACCTTCTCATTGAAGGGAGTGCCCCCCCCCCGGGTTTGTCCGGGGGTAAAGGGTCTTGTCAGTGCTTGGGTTTACTTTAATAATTATCGGTAATTATTGAAAATCACTGAAACGGCTAACCCCGTCAACCGAGCACCCTCCACACCATGCGCCTGGTTCACAACTCCCTGCACCAAGAAGTGGCCGTGCTCTTGCGTGACCAAATCTTTGCCGGTACCTTGCCGCCCGGCAGCTTTATCGACGAGGCTGCTTTGTGCGAAAGCCTCAAAATCTCGCGCACCCCGCTACGTGAAGCCTTGAAGGTGTTGGCCGCCGAAGGCCTCGTGCGCCACGAGCCGCGCCGGGGCAGTTTCGTCAACCAGGTCACCGAGCAAGATTTGGATGAAATTTTTCCGATCATTGCCTTGCTGGAAGGGCGTTGTGCCTTTGAAGCCGCACGCAACGCCAGCGATGCTGATATTGCGGCGCTAGACGCCATGCACGCGCGCTTGACCGAGCACGCCCATGCCAAGCGCATCAACGACTACTACGCCACCAACTTCACCATACACGAGGCCATCATCACGCTGGCCAACAACCGCTGGCTAGCCCAAGCGATCGCCGATTTGCGCAAGATATTGAAACTGGCGCGGCAGCAGCAGTTGCATGCGCCCGGTCGTCTGGAGCAGAGTCTGGCCGAGCACTTGGCAATCTATGCCGCGTTGCGCTCGCGTGACAGCGAGGGTGCTGACGCTGCCATGCGTACCCACCTGACGCGCCAGCGCGAGGCCTTGCGCGTATTGGCCCGTGAGCAGAAAAGCAGGTTGCTGGCATGAAGACACCCGACTGGCTCAGCAATGGGGTATCCAAACTGCGCCCAGCTACAGGTTCTGAGTCAAATCAGCCTCTAGCCCTCGTGGAATCTAATAGTATAGCTAGCAAAAAGATAGCAAATACTGAAAAACCGGTCACTGAAGGCGGCGCGCGTTCGCGCTCCACACACGAGCGGCTCAAGGTCACACTGCGCCAAACCGATGAGGCGCTATCGCCCCGCTTGTTGCGCCGCAGCCTCCAAGAGCTGCAGGACATGATCGACCCGCGCATCAGCGAGGTCGAAGGCGGCCGCCGCGCCAGTGCCCTGGCCGACTGGTATGCGGGCGCCACGGCGGCGCATCGGCGGGATCTGTGGCTGCTGATGAGCGAGCAATTTGTGGCCGACCCGAAAAAGGTCAAGGCCGCGCAGGCGCAGTTCGCGGCCGCAGTCGGCACGCCCGATGAGGCGGTGGCCGAGGTCAACTTCCGCCGCGCTACCGTGTCGCCGCGCAGACGGCTCTTGCAGCGCTTCAGCGTGTACCCGGGCGGCATCCAGTTCTTGGTGGATATGCGGGCCGAAATGCAACCCGCCTTGAAGCAAGACAAGCGGCTGATGGCGCTGGATGTCGAAATGGAATACATGTTTTCCACCTGGTTTGACGTGGGGTTTTTAGACCTGCGCCGCATCAGCTGGGACTCGCCCGCATCGCTGATCGAGAAGCTGATCAAGTACGAGGCGGTGCACGACATCAAGAGCTGGGCCGACGTTAAAAACCGGCTGGACAGCGACCGCCGTTGCTACGGCTTCTTCCACCCCCGCTTGCCCGACGTGCCGTTGATTTTTGTGGAAGTGGCGTTGGTAGATGCCATGGCCAGCCACATCAACCCGCTGCTGGACGAACACGCGGCCGACGACGATCTGGCCAAGGCGACCACCGCCATTTTTTATTCCATTAGCAACACGCAGGGCGGCTTGCGGGGCGTGAGCTTTGGCGATTCGCTGATCAAGCGCGTAGTGGAGTCGCTCAACGAAGAATTCCCCAAGCTCAGGATATTTGCCACGCTGTCGCCCATTCCCGGCTTTCGGTCCTGGTTGGGTAAAAACGCGACGGCGATGTTGGCGGCTTTGGACGACAAAGAACGCACCGCGCTGGGCCGCGCTGTGGGCTTTGAGCCGCCCGGTGCCACCCACTTTTTGACGGCTGCCGACACCAGCCTGCAATTGCCCGAAAAATCCCCGGTGCGCCAAATGCTGATGCGCTGTGCCGCCCATTACCTGGGCCAAGCCACCGTGAACGGCAAACCGGCTGACCCGGTCGCCCGCTTTCACTTGGGCAATGGCGCGCGCGTGGAGCGGCTCAACTGGGCGGGTGACCCATCCAACAAAGGCATCAAACAATCATACGGTTTGATGGTCAATTATTTGTATGACCTGAAGCGGCTGGACAAGCACCGCAGCCAGTTGGCTGAGGGCAAGATACCGGTGTCGGGTTCGGTGCAGCAGTTGTTTTTGGGCGGGTAAGTCCGCCAGAGTAGTGCGTGGTTTGTACGGTTGGATTTTATAAATACATGAGGAGACAGACATGACTTTGACACGACGTAGTTTTGCACAGGGTATGGGTGCCGGTGCTTTGGCCAGCATGGTGGGTAGCCCCGTGTGGGCGCAGGCCGCAGGTGGCCTGAAAATCTCCCACCAGTTTCCCGGTGGCACGCTGACCGAAGGCGATTTCCGCGACCGCTTGTGCCGCAAGTTTGCGGTCGAGGTAGAGAAGCGCACGGCGGGCGCGCTCAAGGCATCGATCTACCCCGGCTCTTCGCTGATGAAGACCAACGCGCAGTTCTCGTCCATGCGCAAGGGCGCGCTCGACATGAGCCTGGTGCCTTTGTCGTACGCTGGCGGCGAAGTGGCCGAGACCAATATCGGCCTGATGCCAGCGCTGGTGCCCAGTTATGAGCAGGGTGCAGCGTGGAAGACGGCCGAGGTCGGCAAGCTGCTGTCCAAGGTGTTGGACGACAAGGGCATCGTCATCGTCAGTTGGATCTGGCAAGCTGGTGGCGTGGCCAGCCGCACGCGCCCGCTGCTGACGCCGGACGATGCCAAAGGGCTCAAGGTGCGCGGTGGTAGCCGCGAGATGGACATGATGTTGAAGCAGGCAGGTGCCTCCGTCATCACGCTGCCGTCCAACGAAATCTATGCCGCCATGCAGACCGGCGCCATGGATGCGGCCATGACATCCAGCACCAGCTTCATCTCGTTCAAGCTCGAAGAAATCGCCAAGCACCTGACAACCGGGCGCGACAAGACCTATTGGTTCATGTTCGAACCGTTGATGATGTCCAAAGAGGTTTTTGCCAAGCTACCCAAGGCCCAGCAGGACGCGGTGATGGGCGTTGGTGGCGAACTGGAAGCGTTTGCCCGCGATGCCGCCAAGGCAGACGATAAAGCTGCCGCCGACATCTACGCCAAAGCCGGTGCCAAGGTGTACGACATGGACGAGGCCACGTTGAAAA
>JBDTAG010000089.1:0-4368 GCA_039924745.1 Rhodoferax sp. | reverse complement strand
CTGGCTTTACCGGGTGGCACCTGTGGCGTTTGCGTCAGCAGCGCGTGTTAACGCCCGTCTGATGAAACTGGAGCGTGGCAATTGAGCTTGCTTGGAGTCTGTCTGGTATTGGCTGCCACCGCCGGGCAGACTCCGCCACCAAAGCCTGTCTTCATTCCAGGCGACAGGTTTACGCTTGCTTGGATGCACTCCATCGAAAAGGTGCGCTGGGAAGAAGACTATGTGGTGGTGAATGGCCTTAGCCCTGCCTTCCCACCACTTTTAGTGCCCGTTAAGGCCAGAATCCACGGCTCTGCTGCGGGTATGGAACCGCCTGACGATGCGGTGCTCAGAAACGGCTGGTATGAATACACCCCCGACACGCCAAACCCAACCGAATTGCGACTCACCCGCTCGGAATTCACGGCCGATTACGACTGGTGCGATTCCAGGGGCTGCCACCCTTTGTCCAAGTGGTTTGCTTCCGACCGGGGTGTGACAGTGCTGAAGCCTTGTCGAGCGCCTTGATCACTCTGCATGCAGAAAGGCCACTCTGTTCCCGATAAAGCTATTTATTTCGTAGCAAAGCGTTGGATGAGCAGCCCTGTGCAACGAGCACAGAGGCCATGATCGCAGTGGCCGCGGTGGCAAGTGCTATCGGGTTCAATCCGGCTGTGAGATTTCCACACTGTCTTGTATCCAGCACGCCAGTATCGTTAACCAGCGATGAAACAAAAATCCGCGCAGCCCTCGTGGAGCATGCGCGGATAGCTATCGATTCAATAGTAGCGACGTCAAACCAAACGCGATCTTCCGGCGTGGGATCTGCACGCAAGCTCGACTGGCCGACGATGTCGCGTTTGACCAATAGCGCACACCATTATTTAGGCATAAGCACTGTGTCGATGACATGGATCACACCGTTGTCCGCCACGATGTCTGTTTTAACAACGTTTGCGTTGTTCACCATGACACCGCCCATGGTGGTCACGGTCAAATCAGAACCCTGAACGGTTTTTACCTTACCGGCCTTCACATCGGCGGCCATGATTTTGCCGGCCACTACGTGGTAAGTCAAAACAGAAGTCAACTTAGCCTTGTCTTTCAAAAGCGCATCCAAATCAGCTTTTGGAATTTTGGCAAAGGCTTCATCCGTAGGTGCAAAGACGGTGAAAGGGCCTGGGCCTTTCAGGGTGTCAACCAATCCAGCAGCACCCAATGCGGTTGCCAATGTTTTGAAGCTACCCGCTGCAACCGCTGTGTCTACGATGTCTTTAGCTTGGGCTGAAAAAACGACGCCGAGGGCCAAAACAGAAGCGATAAGAGTTTTTTTCATGGAAATCTCCGACAAGAAATGGATTTACAGACACGCCAAATATGTGACGCGGACCGGACTTTATTACTATTTGGTATCCTTGTAATCTTTATGGTATTTTTTTGAACTTTAAAGTTTTTTAGAGCCTGTGCAGTGAGATACTGGCGCACTGATGACTGATGACTGCTGAACAACTGCTCTTATGTTTCAAAAACACTCTATGAAAACTCATTTTTTCAGGCCCTTGCTCTACGCGTTCAAGCAGCCAGTGGAACTGCGGACGAGGCTAAAAATACTACCGAGACACCCAGAACGTTGACCACCATCACTGGCTTCGACGTGCCCCGTTGAACCCACTAAGCAAATCACTGCGCACTAGCCACCCATTCGTCGACGAAAGGAATCACCATGCAATCACTGCCACATGGCTATCAAGCGATCGTCATTGGATCCTCAGGCGCCATTGGGGCTTCAATGGTTGACCATCTGCAGCGCGATCCTCGGTGCGGGCGTGTCGTGGGGCTCAGCCGCAGCAGCCAGCCTGCGGTGGATTTCGAAGACCCCAGCTCAATTGAAAATATTGCCAATCATCTGCGCGCACTCGGTCCATGGCACTTGGTTGTGCTGGCCACAGGCACCTTACACGGTGCACAGGGTTTACCGGAAAAAAGGCTTGCCCAACTTAATTACGCACAAATGGAAGCCACCTTTAAGGTCAACACCCTGGGGCCCGCATTGACCATCGCACACTTGGCGCCCCTGTTGGATCGTGGTCAGCGCAGCGTGCTGGCTGTGCTGTCTGCCAAAGTAGGCAGTATTGGTGATAACCGTTTGGGCGGCTGGTACAGCTACCGGGCGTCCAAAGCAGCGCTCAATATGGTGGTGAAAACCGCATCCATTGAGGTGGCGCGCACGCACCCACTCGCAGTTCTGGCTGCCCTGCATCCCGGAACGGTGGACTCGGCGTTATCCGCGCCATTTAGGGGTGCAGAGATCGGCAGACAGCCGAAACAAGCCGCTGAAGATTTGCTTACGGTTCTAGATGGGCTGCAGCCCGAAGAAACTGGTGGATTTTGGGCCTACGATGGTCAGCGCCTGCCTTGGTAAGGCGTCTTCCAATCTCTCAACAACAAGGAAACGATCATGCGGATATTGCTGACCGGAGGAACCGGCCTGATAGGGCGGGCTTTGTGCAAAACATGGATGGCCCAAGGACATGACGTTGTCATTTGGAGCCGAGATCCGAAGAAAGTGGCATCCCTTTGTAGCGGTGCACAAGGCGTGGTCCAACTCTCTGATCTGCCAAGCAGCGAGCCACTGGACGCCGTGGTTAACTTGGCCGGTGCACCTATTGCCGATCAGCGATGGACGCCGTCGCGCTGTGCGGTGTTGTTGCAGAGCCGTGTTGCGCTAACCCACACTTTGGTCGATTGGTTGGCAGAGTTAGCGCAACCGCCTCGCGTGCTGATTTCGGGTTCTGCAGTGGGTTGGTATGGTGATGCGCAAGAAGCCGATTTAGATGAGGACAGTGCGCCCCAAACGCCAGACTTTGGCAGCGCACTGTGTATGGCCTGGGAACAAGAGGCACTTCGCGCGCAGCGGCTGGGTATTCGCGTCGTACTGTTGCGAACGGGCGCCGTGCTGGCTGCCGAAGGTGGCATGCTTGCGCGCCTGAGGCTTCCATTCAGTCTAGGGCTGGGTGGCCGCCTGGGCAACGGCAAGCAATGGATGCCTTGGATTCATTTGGATGACGAGGTTGGTTTAATCGACTTTTTGCTGCAACGTGAGGATGTTTCAGGGCCGGTGAACGCGTGCGCTCCGCAATTGGTACGCAACATCGAATTTACGGCGGCTCTTGCTTGTGCGTTACACCGCCCGGCCTTCCTGGCCGTACCAGCCTGGGCGCTACGACTGGCCTTGGGAGAGATGTCGAATCTGTTGCTATGTGGCCAATGCGTGCAGCCTCGCAGGGCGCTGACATCAGGCTACAAATACAAGTTCGCGGGCATTGATGCAGCGTTGGAACAGGCTGTTGGCCTCAATCACCGCTGACGCATTCTCGCTACTGACGTCGCATTTAATGCGGAACCGGTGAGACGGTTCCCTTAAACTGGCCGCCACATCAAAACTATCCGGCCCGCGGGACCACTTACTCCATGCTTGATTCATTTTTTGACCTGTCGGCAACCGCACAACTACTCACTCTCAGTTTGATGTCAGCATTCATGTTGGCAGCCAGTTTTATCTGGTTGGGTTGGCTGAACCGACGCTTCATTACTATCCCCAAACTACTACCGGTGGGACCGGCATTTGTGCCAGTGACCACCGTGTTTGCGTTGTTTTTAAGCTTTCTGGCCGTCGATATCTGGACCCAGGAGAGAACTGCGAGCGACGCTGCGTCACGTGAAGTCACATCCATGATGCGACTGCAAGAGCTGAGCGAACCGGTTGCATTGAATTCGCCCGGTGCCGCACCCTTGCTTGCCGCGTATAGACATGCTGTATCTACCGTCGAGTGGGGTGTACATTTCAACCACGAAGCCAGTCCTGATGCCGCTTTGGCACTGCGCGAGTTGCGTCTTTATGGCGCGCGCCTTGTTCGCGAGGGTGCCCCTGCACCGCTCGTGGCACAGTGGTTCAAAGCCGTTGATGACCTGCAGGATGCACGACTCAAACGGTTGTTCATAGGTAGCGACTTTACGGACAACAACCAGTGGTGGATAGTGATCGTGTTGGCGTTCTTTGCCTATATGACCATTGCGGCTGCGCATTTGGACCGGCCACCTGCCGGGCGCCTGGTCTTGGCTTCGTTTGCCGTCGCAACCACGCTTGCCCTGTGGCAACTGGCCATGCATACCAATCCTTACAACGGTGGTTTTACGCGCGTGGCCATGCCGGCCTATATGTCGCAGCAATAGTCATCTAATTTTTAACCGGCTCTCTGTCTTTAAGGTGTCGGGTCACCAGCCGCCTGGATGCGCAAAACGCGCGGCAGTCCAGCCACGTTTGCCGGAGCCCCTCGTTCAGAGCCATTCGTAAGTAGATAGTGATCGGTCGCACTGGATTGCGGCCAA
>JBDTAG010000088.1:0-4412 GCA_039924745.1 Rhodoferax sp. | reverse complement strand
GCGCATCCACTGGCTACGTGGATCGTGCAACACGAAGGTGAACTGCTAGTCAATCACATCCCCATGTTGCTGGATGCAGAGCGGGGCGAACACGGTACATTGGTGGGCCATGTGGCCCGTGCCAACCCTGTGTGGCAGGCGTTGGCAGCTGGCGCGCAATCGGTTGCCGTGTTCACCGGTGCGCAAGCCTATGTGTCGCCCAACTGGTACCCCAGCAAGCACGCCAACGGTATGGCTGTGCCCACCTGGAATTACGCCACCGTGCATGCCCACGGTGTGCCGAAAGCCTTTGAAGAGCCGGAGCGTGTGCTTGAAGTGGTCACGGCCCTGACGCAGATCCACGAAGCTAGTCAAGCCCTGCCGTGGCAAGTGTCAGACGCTCCGCCCGACTACATCGCCAAATTGCTCAAGGTCATAGTGGGTATCGAAATACCGGTGCAGCGTTGGGTTGGCAAATGGAAGGTAAGCCAAAACCGCCCCACGCCCGACCAGCAAGGTGTTGTCGCTGGGTTGGCAGGGCAGAGGGGTGATGCTGCGGCACAAATGGCAGCGCTGGTTCAACAAAGGATCAAGGCTTAGCCGAACACTTGTGTCGACTATCCGTGAGGCCAATGGCTCATCCGCCCAAATGCATGGAAAAAACTGCACCGTCGCTGAGACGGTAACTGCCTGTGCCCTGGGCGTGATGGCGCAAGGCCGCTTTTCGAAACTTTTCTAGTCCGCCCGCCACACACTGGCAAGCCACGGTTGCTGCGCCAGAGGCAATCCGGCCGGTCGGTAGTAGTGCATCAGCTCGGTGAAACCCGCTGCAGCCATAAAGGTGCGCCAGGCTTCAAGCCCGTGGTACGCGCCGTAGCGTTCGCCATTGAAGCCTTCTTCGCCGTTGCCCCGAGGGTTCGAGCTGAACAGCACGCCTCCGGGCTTGAGCGTGTCGTGCAATTGCACCAGCACCTGTGGCAGTGCCTGGCTGGGTACGTGAAACAAGGATGCATTGGCAAACACGCCATCAAAGTGATGTCTTGGTAGCTCCAATGCCAAAAAGTCTTGGTGCCATACCGTGCACCCGCTGTAAGCACGTGCCATCTCAGCAAATCGCTCGGCGCCCTCCAAACCTATAGCGCAATGGCCCAGCGCAGTAAACGCTTTGAGGTCGCGCCCAGGGCCACAGCCAAAGTCCAATATCGTGAAGGGCGCTGTAACGGTGATGTGCTGTAGCAGGGCCTCCATGTTCTGGCGCACATCGTGGTCTCGCGTCCCAGCAAAAAAGTCTTCAGCGTTTTGGTTGTAATGGGCCAGTGTGCGAAGGCTGGTGTCGTCGTGAGGTGTGGGCTTGGGGTCATGCATCCGCACAAGGATACGCGGTGACCCTAGCGCATTGCAAGTGGCTGCACTGGCCGCACTACTCGAAGCGGTCCTCAGCGCGCCGTTTGCGTGCGCGTTGCATTAGCAGCGTGATCAACAACGCGGCGGTTGCGGAGCCAGTCACTACGGGCGATGCAGTCAGCAGGTCGGCGAGTCCATCCACCGCATGCAGGCTGACTTGCTGGACGTAGTTGACCAGTGTGATGACGTCATCGGGTTGAATCTTCTGGGCATCCTCCAAGCGCACATTCAAGTCGGTCCACCCACCGCGAAAACGCATGTTGGCGAAGATGCCATTGGCCACAGCGACCAGCGACAAAACCCCCAGCGGCTTGAGCAAATGCTCCAGCAAGCGGCGGCGTTCAGCGGGTGGCGCAATCTCATAGACCTGGCCCACCAAATGGGCAATTGTGTCTTCGGTAACGGGGCTATCTGATGGAGACAGGCCCGCCTTTTTGTTTGTAGTTAGCAATACGTTTTTCATATGCGTTTTCCTCCAATGGACTTTTGCACCTGCACCGCACTTTCGTGCGATGCTCTATTGCACGTGTAGGTGTCAAATTACACAACTATGACGATACGTTTAGCGACGGTTAAATGTCATGGGCATCAACGTAAACCATAGTAGGCCCGATTGCAGTATCAAGTTAATGTTGAAATGCAACTTCTTGTAAAGCCTCAAATCTTCGTTTTGAACGTCTGTGCGTTGCAGTACTAACGGGCTCGTGCTTTTCGTGTTTTCATCGACAGGTGACTGCACGCGCGTGATTCCACGTGCAAGCAAGAAGTAAAGCAAAGCAAGGGAGAATTGAGTTGGTATCCGGGGCCCTGTTCGAGAGTAGGCTGTTGACTGCGTTTGCTGCCTCCATGGCGGTAGTGGCAGGGCTTGTTTGCGCTACCTGGCTGATGGCTGCTAGCGCAAAAGAAGCTGCCACCATGGTTGCGCAGACCTACGACGTGTTGGACCGCCTGAGTGAAACGCGGGCCGAGACGCTGCAGATTGAGTTCAGCACCCAGGCTTTTCGGGTTTCAGGCAACCCTGCACGATTGGTCGAACGCTATGCAGCGATTGCCACGCGCGAACGCCTGCTTGAACAGATTCGTGTGCTCATTTCTGACAACGTGCAGCAGCATGACCGATGGACGCGTTTGCGTGCGGTCATTGACGAACGGCTGGCGATATCGCGTCAGGTGGAGCTGTTGCGAAAGACGCAAGGGCAGGAAGCTGCCAGTGCCTATGTTGCGACAGTTCCGCTGGAGGCCACCCGCAATCTGTCCAAGCGCCTGGTGTCCGAGATGGAGCAGCAGGAACGCCAACTACTGGCATTACGTATTGCGGATCACACACAGGCGCGGGAGGTTGTTGTCTATTCGGGCGTGGCGGTGTCCTTGCTTCTGCTCGCGGCGCTGAGTATTAGCTTTTTTCTGATTCGGCGCCAAATTCGCGAAGCCAAAGCCAGCCGCCATGCATTGGTGCAAAGTGAAGAAAGCTTGGCCACCACCTTGTATTCCATTGGTGATGCAGTGCTGGCCACCGATAGTGAGGGCCGTGTCACCCGAATGAACCCTGTGGCCGAGCGGCTTACCGGCTGGTCGATGGCGCAAGCCATGGGGCAGCCGGTGGCGACGGTGTTTGAGATCGTCAATGAATACACCCGCGAACCCACCGAGGTACCGGTGGACAAGGCACTGCAGACAGGTCAAGTGCAAGAGTTGGCGAACCACACGATCCTGATCGCGCGCGATGGTAGCGAGCTTCCGATATCGGATAGCGCAGCTCCGATTCGTGACGCAGCTGGACTGGTGCGCGGCGTGGTGTTGGTGTTTAGAGATGTTTCTACTGCCCACCGCATGCAACAAATGGTCCGTGACCAAAATCATCTGTTGGAGCAGCGCGTGCAAGAACGCACTTCGCAATTGGTAGAAAGTGAAACCCATTTGCGCAGCGTCATCAACAATGTACCGGCGTTGATCGCGTATGTGGATGCAAGCCAGCGCTACGTCTATGTCAACAAACAGTATGCAGAACGATTTGCTCCGGACCACAGTGACATCCGGGGCTGTCGTGTGCAGGATATTCTGGGTGAATCGCGGTTTACCGTGGCGGCCCCCCTCATTTCGCAGGTGTTGGCTGGCCATGCACAACACTATGACTGGGAGCCTTTTCCCGGTGTGTGGCAGGCTATCAACTACATTCCAAAATGGGATGGCAATGCGCACGTAGTCGGCTACTACGTCATGGGCTCCGATATCACCCAGCGCAAGAATTCAGAGCAACGCATTCAGGCGCTGAATACCGATCTAGAGGCCAATGTGCGCAATCTGGAACGCACTAGCCGCATCCTGCGCACCTTGAGTGCTGGCAACCGGACCATGTTACGTGCAACCGACGAACTGGAGTTGTTACAACGCATGTGCAGCACCATTGTTGAGATAGGCGGCTACGCTGTCGCGGCAGTCTGGTATCGCACCGAAGATGCAGCGCAGTCGTTGCGGCCTATGGCCGGTGTTGGGTATACGGAAGGTCTTAGCGCGCTGAACAAAGTCAAAACCACGTGGGCGGACACTCAGAATGGACAAGGCGTTGTGGCAAGGGCCATCCGCTCAGGCCAGACCCAATTCGTACGTGATGTGCGGACAGACCCGAACTACGCGGTTTGGCGAGACCATCTGGGCGGCGTTGCATCGGGCTTTGCGTGTCCGCTTCGTGTGGGTGACCAGACGATAGGCGCACTGGCCATTTATGCATCTGACCCGCATGCGATTGCCCCGGATGAAGAGGCCTTGCTGTCGGAGATGGCAGATGACTTGGCATTCGGTATTACCACGCTGAGGGCACGTCACCAGCGAGCGGAATTCCAGGCCGCCATGCACCGTTTAACGCGCTTTGATTTGCTGACCGGCTTGCCAAACGAAACCCACTTCACGGATTTTCTGATCGCAGCAATTTCTACTGGCCAGCAGCTGGACGAACCCTTCTCGGTTTTACAAACCAATGTCGGCCGGCTCAACGAGATCAATGACGCCATGGGATTTAGTCGCGGTGACCA
>JBDTAG010000087.1:0-4097 GCA_039924745.1 Rhodoferax sp. | reverse complement strand
AACGATCAGTTGGGACGTTTTGTCAAGAGCGTTCTAGGCAGTACCGAGGATGTTTGGACCGATATCTTTGCCAAGAGCAACCTGACGTACAAGAAGCCTAAACTCGTTCTGTTTCGCGGTGCTACTACCACGAATTGCGGGCAGGGGCAGTCGGCTATGGGACCGTTTTATTGCCCCGCTGACGAGTCCGTCTACATTGACCTAGCGTTCTATCAGACCCTGAAAAACCAGCTGGGCGCACCAGGCGAGTTCGCTGAGGCCTATGTGATCGCACATGAGGTCGGGCACCATGTGCAAAACCTGCTGGGTATCAGCGGCAAGGTGGATGCCATGCGCCAGCGCGTCAGCAAAACCGAGTACAACGCCCTCAGCGTGCGGCTGGAGTTGCAGGCCGACTGCTATGCCGGTATCTGGGGACATTACGCGCAAGGTAGTTTTCAACTCGACCAAAACGACATTGCCTCGGCCATGAACGCTGCAGCCAAGATTGGCGACGACGCTTTGCAGCGCGCAGCCACAGGCCATGTGGTCCCTGAGAGCTTCACCCACGGTACCAGTGCCCAACGCCAGCACTGGTTTGACACGGGTTTTCAGTCCGGTAGCGTGAAAAGCTGCGACACCTTCGCCAAGGGCGCGCCCTGAGCACCGACAAGCCCCATCTTGGCTCGGCGCGCGGGATAGGGGATAATACGGGTTGCTCCCAGCGTTGGGCGCCATTCAGCTATCGGACGGATAGCACCTCTCTTTGCTATGCATGACCGACTTGAATACTGATCTGATTACCCCTGCTCCTACTGAAATTTCAAACGAACTGACTGCCGATACGCCTACCATGGCGTTCGCCCAGTTGCAGTTGGCAGCTCCTCTGGCCCGCGCCGTGGCTGAAATGGGCTACGAGTCCATGACCCCCATCCAGGCGCAGGCCATTCCAGTCGTATTGACTGGCAAAGACGTGATGGGCGCTGCCCAGACCGGCACTGGCAAGACAGCTGCCTTCGCGCTGCCCTTGATCCAGCGTTTGCTCAAGCACGAAAACGCTTCTACCTCTCCGGCCCGCCACCCGGTCCGCGCCTTGGTGCTGCTGCCTACCCGTGAGCTGGCAGACCAGGTGGCGCAGCAGGTCAAGCTCTACGCCAAGTACACCAATATCCGCAGTGCCGTGGTGTTTGGCGGCATCGACATGAAGCCGCAGACTTTGGAACTCAAGCGCGGTGTTGAGGTATTGGTGGCCACGCCGGGCCGCCTGTTGGACCATATTGAAGCGAAGAATGCGGTGTTGAACCAGGTCGAATATGTGGTGCTGGACGAGGCTGACCGCATGTTGGATATCGGCTTTTTGCCGGACCTGCAGCGCATCCTGTCATACCTGCCCAAGCAACGGACCACGTTGTTGTTCTCGGCTACTTTCTCACCGGAAATCAAGCGCCTGGCGGGCAGCTACCTGCAAAACCCGGTCACCATCGAAGTGGCACGCCCTAACGCTACGGCATCCACTGTGGAGCAGCGCTTCTATAGCGTGCCCGAAGACGAAAAGCGCCACGCCCTGCACCAAATTTTGAAGACACGTGGCATGAAACAAGCCTTCGTGTTTGTGAACAGCAAGCTCGGTTGCGCGCGTTTAGCCCGCTCACTGGAGCACGAAGGCCTGAAGACGGCCGCTCTCCATGGCGACAAGAGCCAAGACGAACGTTTGAAGGCCCTGGATGCATTCAAAAAGGGTGAGGTCGACTTGCTGGTTTGTACCGATGTGGCGGCCCGAGGCCTGGACATCAAAGACGTGCCAGCCGTGTTCAACTTCGATATTCCCTTCAATGCAGAAGACTACATCCACCGCATTGGCCGCACGGGTCGTGCGGGTGCAACCGGCCTGGCTGTCAGCTTTGTCGGGGGCAACAACGATGCGCGCTTGGTCGGTGATATTGAAAAGCTGATCAAGACCAAAATCGAGTTGGAAGCGGTTGAATACGACGAAGACGCCCCCAACATCCGCAAGCAAGGCCGTATCAACGACGGGCGGCGGATGTATGCGCAAGATGGCGACAACGCTGGTGGCGGTGACAACGGCCGTAGTGGTGGCCGTGGACAACAGCGGACCTCGCGCGATGAGAGTTATGCGTCGCGTACTCCACGTGCACCGCGCGGTGATTACGGTCGCCAGGCGCAAAGCGCACGCGATCCGTTTTTTGACAAACCCTATGAGCCCTCGGTTGTAGCCGAAAACGCAACGCCGTCGTGGGAAGCCTCCGCGCGACCACAAGCCCGTGGCATATCAGCCAATATCAAGCCTAAAGTCAAAGTGGCTGCACTGTTAAAGTCTGCATAACGCGGTAGATCGTTACCCGGGTCTCTGCGACATCGCGCATTGCACCTGAATCAGTTCTTGCGATGTATCTTGCAGGTTGAAACGCAAAGCGCTCAGGCTGCCACCCCACACGCAGCCTGTGTCCAGCGATAGTACGTTGGGCCGATTCAACCAGCCCAGCGTCGACCAGTGGCCAAATGCCACGGTGGTGTGTTCGGTTTTGCGACCTGGTATCTCGAACCACGGTAGAAAACCTTCGGGCGCGCTGTTTGCGCCTTCCTTGCTGTCAAACTCCATCTCACCCTCGGCCGTGCAAAAGCGTAAGCGCGTCAGCGCGTTGACAATTACGCGAATGCGGTCCATTCCGGACAAGGGTTCGCTCCAACGGTTTGGCAGGTTGCCGTACATGGTTCTAAAAAATTCATCTGATTGGTCACCTTGCAAGACGGCTTCAACCTCTTGCGCCAATGCGATCGTCTGGCTTGTACTCCACATAGGCAGCACACCCGCATGAACCATCAACAGCGGTGTGTCTCCCCTGTGTAGCAGTAGGGCCAATTTTTGGTGGCGCAGCCAGGTCACTATGGCCGGTCGGTCCGCTGCCCCCAGAACCTTGTCCAAAGTGTCTTTGCGGTTGGGTTTGCGCACACCATGGGCCACGGCTAGCAGGTGCAGGTCGTGATTTCCTAGCAGGCAGCGGGCTGCGTCGCCATAGGCCATCAGGCGGCGTAGCACGGCGTAGGAGTCTGGGCCGCGGTTGACGAGATCTCCTAATAAGTACACCGTATCCCGGCTGGGGGAGAAATCCAGGGTGTCGAGCAGGTCTTGTAGGGCGGCGTCACAGCCCTGCACATCGCCAATCATGTAAAGTGCCATGTCTTCATTCTCGCTTGGGTTTCATGGAATTTATTCTGATCGTGCTGCTCACGCTGCTCAATGGCGCCTTTGCCATGTCGGAGTTGGCACTTACAGCCAGCCGAAAGGTGCGCCTGCAGGCCATGGCGGACGAGGGCGATAAAGGGGCATTGGCGGCCCAGGCCTTGTTGGCTAACCCAACGCAGTTTCTATCTGCCGTGCAAGTGGGGGTTACATCCATCGGCATGCTCAACGGTATTGTGGGCGAGGCCGCTTTCAGCGACGGTGTGTCGCACTGGTTGGCGGCCACTCTGCCGATATCCCATCGCGCGGCGGAACTATCGGCCACGGCACTGGTGGTCACGATGATCACATTTATCACCATCCTCTTTGGCGAGCTGGTGCCCAAGCGCATTGGCCAGTTGTATCCAGAGCCAGTTGCACGCGTGCTGTCACGACCGATGACGTGGTTCGCCACCGGTGCCAAACCATTTGTGCGTTTGTTGTCGGTCTGCACCCATGGCATGCTGAAACTGCTGCGCATTGACACCACCGACAACCGAGTTGTTACTGAGGAAGAAATTTCAGCCAGTCTGGAAGAAGGTGTCGATGCGGGCATCATTGAACAGCATGAGCACCAAATGGTGCGCAATGTATTCGATCTGGACGACCGCACGCTCGCGTCCATGATGCTGCCCCGCGCGGATATCGAGTGGATGGAAGCTTCTGCTACGGTTGCCCAGTGCCTTGCACAGGCTAGCAATGGCGGCAGCAAGGGCACGCATTCGTGGTACCCGGTGTGCCGGGGGTCCTTGGACCAGGTGTTGGGCTTGGTCAGCGTGGCCCGCCTGTTGCAGCTCGGTGCCCAACATGCGGGCAGCGTGGAATCGGCATTGGAACCGGCGGCCTTTGTTCCCGAGACGCTCAGTGGCATGGAGCT
>JBDTAG010000086.1:0-6363 GCA_039924745.1 Rhodoferax sp. | reverse complement strand
GTAGGCGCGGTTGCGGCCATTGACCTTGCCCAGATAGAGGGCCATGTCGGCGATCTGCATGGCTTTTTCCCAGTTGCAGTCGGTCTCGGAGAGGCCTGAGAACGGCAGCGACAGAAAGCCACCAGTGACGGTAATGGTCATCATCTTGTCGCCCACCGCGATGGGCTCTTTGCCGATGACGTTGAGCACGCGCTGCGCCAAAGTCTTTAAGTGGGCCGCATTGGCTTTGGGTGAAAAAACCAAAAATTCTTCGCCGCCCCAGCGCATCACCATGTCGGTGTCGCGCACCGCGCTGCGCAAGCGCTTGGCGATCTCGATCAACACCGTGTCGCCGCCGGCATGGCCCAGCGTGTCGTTGATGTTCTTGAAGTGGTCGATATCCAGAATCATCAGTCCGTCGGGGTTGTCGTCTTCGCGGCGGCCGCTACCATTCAGGGCACGCTTGTTCATCAACTCAAAGAATGAGCGGCGGTTGAACAGCCCGGTCAACGGATCGTGCACGGCGTGAAATTCGAGCTGCTTGTTAGCCTCTCTCAATTTTTGGTTGGTTTTGCGTACGCGCCGGTACAGCAGGTACACAAATATGCCGCCCATCACCGTGACAATGACACCCAGCAGCGTGACGATTTGCTCCAACCGTTGGTTGCTGATTTTGGCGTCCTTGAGAATGTTTTCGCGAGCCAGCAATTCAATCTGCTTTTGCCGCTGCACGGAATCAAACTGTTCTTGCATTGCGGCGACCGACTTCTCACGGTCGTTGCGGAACAGTTGTTCGCTGAGTTTTTGTTGCTCGCGTATGGTGGACACGGCTTCGCTGTAGAGGCCCAGGTGCTCATACATGCGGCCCAGCTCGCCCAGTATGTCCTCTTCATCGGTCATGGCGCCGGCATCGTGGGCGCGTTTAAGGGCTGCGCGCACTTCAACCACGCCCTGGTTGACCTTGCCCTGGCCCATCAGCGCAAAGCCGATGTTGCACTGGGCTGTGACAACCCCAGATTGGTCATCCAGATCTTGGTATTTGCCCAACGCCTGACGGGACAACGCCTCGGCTTTAGGGTAGTTGTGGCTGCGCAGATAGCTGTCACCCATGTTATTCAACACGGTAGCCTCCAGCCGCACCAAGCCACTTTCGCGGCTGACCTTGAGCGCGCGTTCGTTAGCCTCTACAAACTCTTTCATGCGCCCCAGCACCGCAAACTCACTACCTTGGTTGAGGTAGATCGTGGCTTGCATTTTTTTGGAATCCAGCTCCTGGGCCAGGACCAAGGCTTCGCTTAGAACCGACAAGGTCTTTTCGTGGTTCTTCATCGCAGCGTACACGTTGCTCAGGCCGCTCAAAGACCGCAACCGGGCTTGCTTAGGATGCTGGGCTTGCTGGTCGGCGTATTGAAGGCTTTGCAGATAACTTTCCAACGCCGGCGCGAATTGACCCAGAGCCAATTGGGCAGCACCGCGTTGGCGGTAGTTTTGCCATAAAACCTCTGGGTCGCCAGAGCGCAAGGCCAGGGGGCGGGCTTCGTCCAGCTTGATGATGGCAATGGAATTTTGCGCTGCTTGCACCATCACCGAGGCTTCAAAACCCATGGCCATCGCCTGGCCGGCATCGTCTGGCTTGGGCTGGGCCTTGGCCAAAGCCAGCAACTTGCCGATAGAGGCCTTGGCGTCCTCAACCTGAGCGGAGTCCAATTCCATTTCGATCCGTCGGGTCAGGTATTCGCGCTGCACCGCATAGGGCGTAGAGCCGGACATTTCTGCACCCAGCGCCCGGATTTGCGTCAGTGCAGTGGCATTGTCATGCTCGGACAGGTTGTAAATCGCGTCGATGCGATCCAGGGTTTCTTGCTGCGCGAAGGCAGCACCGACAAGACCCAACAGGGTCAGAGATATTCCAACAACAAGCCTGAGCAGCTTAAGCATGCGCAATGTTATGCCCGATTTCGGGCCAACGGTGGCGAATATAGGACCACGACACCAAGCCCAGACACATCATCAACAGCGACGACGCCGCCAATGCCACGGTGGAATGCATGACCAACGGCGAAATCACCCCGGCCACGATGCCGTTGGCGGTAGAACCCACAAACATTTGCAAACTGGATGCCATGCCGCGCCGCTCAGGGTGCAAGTCGAGCACCAACAGCGTGATCACTGGGACCATCAAAGCCCAGCCAAAGGAAAATATGCCCAATGGGAAAAGCGCCCAACTGACATGCGCCTTGAACAGAATATTGGCCACCAAGTTGATCACTGCAATGACGAACATGATGGTAAAACCTATGCGGATCTGACGCGTGGGTTTGACCTTACCTGCCATACGCCCGCTGACCATGGCACCGCCCATAATGCCGCCGATAGTCATGAGGAAACACCAGAAGAACTGCTGCGGCTGTAGTTGCAAATGCTCGCCCAAAAAGACTGGCGCGCTGAGGATGTACAAAAACATGCCATTGAATGGCACGCCACTGGCCAACGCCAACAAGAGAAAGCGCGGGTCTGAGCCCAATTGCCAATAGCCCGCCATCAGGTTCTTCGGATGAAAATGCTGGCGCTGGGTGCTATGCAGGGTTTCGGGCAGCAACTTGTAAATGGCAATCCACAGCACAACGCCCACGCCGGTCAAAAACCAGAAGATGCCGTGCCAGCTCACGTGGACCAGCATCCAACCGCCCACCATGGGCGCAATCGCAGGGGCCACGCCAAAGAAGATGGTGACCTGGCTCATAACCTTTTGCGCCTGAGACGGCGGGAACATGTCACGGATCACCGCACGCGACACCACGATGCCCGCGCCAGTGGACAGGCCCTGCATCGCGCGGAACAAGATCAGTTGCCCGATGCTTTGCGATAGTGCACACCCGGCAGACGCAATCGTAAATGCCGTCAAACCCCACAGCACGACAGGCCTGCGGCCAAAACTGTCAGATATGGAGCCGTGGAACAGGCTCATGAAGGCAAAGCCAAACAGGTAGGCAGAAAGCGTCTGCTGCATCTGTACCGGTGTGGCATCCAACGAACGCGTAATGTCTGCAAAGCCGGGCAAATAGGTGTCGATAGAAAACGGCCCCAGCATGCCCAATAGAGCCAGCAGAACCGCAAAGGCCCACTGCGGAGCCAGCCAGAGTTTGTGTGCGTCAGGGTTCATGCCGCTATTGGAACACGGCTATTCCATCTGACGCCCAGGTGCTGACACGGTACAGCACGACCGGGAGCTTGGCTCTACTTTAAAACGTCTACCAAACGGCGAGCAACCGCCACCACATTGTCGACCGTAAAGCCATATTCCGGCATCAGCGCGTCTGCAGGCGCCGACGCGCCAAACCGATCAACACCCAGCACATCTCCATGGTCGCCAACGTAGCGGTGCCAACCTAGCGATGCCCCTAGTTCCACGGCCAGTCGCGCTTTCACGGCAGGCGGCAATACTTCGTCACGATAACTTTGGGGTTGTGCATCGAACAAATCCCAGCTGGGCATTGAGACGCAACGCACTGCAACACCAACGGCCTGCAGACGCTGTGCAGCGGCCAAAATGAGTGTGACCTCTGAGCCGCTTGCCAACAAAATCAGGTCCGGCATGCTCGTGCTGCTATTGGCAGCAAGCGCGTCCAGCACGACATATGCGCCTCGGCGTAGCCCCTCGGCGCTGGCAAAACGGCTGCGATCCAATATGGGCAGATCCTGGCGCGTCAGCACCAGCAGTACTGGCCGATCGCGCGTTTCAACCGCCACCTTCCAGGCCACCGCAGTTTCATTGGCGTCTGCCGGGCGGATCAGTCTGAGATTCGGCATGGCGCGCAAGCTGGCGAGTTGCTCCACCGGCTGGTGGGTCGGGCCGTCTTCACCCACTGCGATGCTGTCGTGTGTGAACACGTGCACCACGTGCAGGCCCATCAGTGCAGCCAGCCGTATTGCGGGGCGCATGTAATCAGAAAAGATGAAGAATGTTGACCCGAAGGCAAGGTAGCCGCCATGTGCAGCCATGCCGTTGACGATGGCGCCCATGGCATGCTCCCGCACGCCAAAGTGCAGGTTGCGACCGGCCAGGTTCCAGCCACCAGCGTCGCTGCCTTGTGCATCCTCACCGGCAAGCAGCGGCGGGTTGAAGGTGCCCTGCCCTTTCAATGCCGTGTGGGTGGAAGGGTCCAGGTCAGCCGAGCCGCCAAACAGCGCGGGTAGCCGAGGGGCGATGGCGTTCATCACGTGCCCGCCGGCCACACGGGTGGCTATGCCTTTTTCGTCAGCACCGAAGACAGGAATATCCGCATCCCAGCCTTGCGGCAGGTCACCGTTCAAACGGCCCACAAGTTCCGCCGACAAAGCAGGGAACGCCTCGGCATAGCGTTGCATACGCCCATTCCAATCCGCTTGCACTTGTTCACCTTGCGTCAAGGCCAGGCGGAAGTGATCACGCGCGGCGGCAGGCACCAAAAAGGTCGGTTCTACCGGCCAACCCAGTGCTTGCTTCGTACGCATCACGTCTTCCACACCCAACGGGGAGCCATGGGCCTTGAAGCTGTCTTGCTCTGGCGACCCGAAGCCAATGTGGGTTCGCACCAGTATCAATGTTGGCCGTGCGGTTTCGGCACGCGCATCGTCCAGTGCAGCATGGATCGCGTCCAGATCATTGCCGTCCTCTACGACCAGTGTCTGCCAGCCATAGGCTTGAAAACGCAGCGCGCGGTCTTCACTGAAAGTGATGTCGGTCCCCGCCGAGAGCGTGACACGGTTGTCGTCATACAGGCATACCAGCTTGCCCAGTTTCAAATGACCGGCTAGCGAAGCTGCTTCGGCAGCAATGCCTTCCATCAGGTCTCCGTCGCTGACGATGGCCCACGTGCGATGGTCCACCGGAGTATGGCCGTCGCGGTTATAGCGGGCCGCCAAGTGGGCTTCTGCGATAGCCATACCGACGGCGTTGGCCAAGCCTTGGCCCAGCGGACCCGTCGTGATCTCGACACCCGGCGTGTGACCGCGCTCAGGGTGACCCGGGGCCTTGCTACCCCATTGCCGAAACTGCTTCAGGTCGTCAAGTGACAGGTCGTAGCCGGTCATATGCAGCAGGCTGTAGAGCAGCGCGGAGCCGTGTCCGGCCGACAGTACGAAGCGGTCGCGATCAGGCCAGTGGGGATCGGCCGGGTTGTGCTTCAAATGCCCCGTCCATAGGGCGTAGGCCATTGCCGCTGCGCCCAGTGGGAGGCCTGGGTGGCCGCTGTTGGCCTTTTGCACCATGTCTACCGACAGGAACCGCAGGGTGTTGACGCATTGCTGATCGAGTGAACTGTTCATAGCGATCCTACTTTCATGTTGAGGCAACGCGTTCCATTGCAGATGTGTATTCGCCACGGCGCGCGGCGCGGTTGCACGCGGCACGGTGTTGCAGTGCGCGCTGCGCCGCCTGCACGTTGGCGGCATCGCCACGCCAGATGTCGAGCGCCGGTTGCTGGATCGCGCGCGAGAATGAGTAGGTCAATGCCCAGGGCAATCGTCCGCTAAAGCGATGGTTCATCGCATTCAGCCGCGCCGAAGCCAACTCGGCGCTCTGACCGCCGGACAGGAATGCAATGCCCGGTACTGCTGCTGGCACCGCGCGCAGCAGCAGTTGCACGGTGGCGTCTGCGATCCCGTCCACGCTGTCCTGGTCGGCGCAGTCTAATCCTGGCAACACCATGTTTGGCTTCAGCAGCATGCCTTCGAGCAAGACGCCTTGCAGGTGCAATTGCTCGAACACTTCATGCAGCACCTGCGCAGTAACTTCGGCACAACGCTGCAAAGTGTGCGTACCAGTCATTAACACCTCGGGCTCGACGATGGGCACCAAATCTGCCTCTTGGCACAAAACGGCATAGCGGGCCAAGGCATGGGCATTCGCCATTATGCAGGCCCTGCTCGGCAGGTCGTCGCCGATGGCGATCACACCACGCCACTTGGCAAAACGTGCGCCCATTGCGGCATAGCCGACTAAGCGCTCGCGCAAGCCGTCGAGGCCTTCCGTCACCTCTTCACCAGGATGTCCAGCCAGTACTTTTGCGCCAGCATCGACCTTGATGCCGGGCACGATGCCACGCTCAACCAAGGCCTGCGCAAACGGCATGCCTGCGCGCGTTGACTGCCGAATGGTCTCGTCGTACAGAATTGCGCCACTGATGCTGTCCGCCAGCCCCGGTGTCATCACAATAAGTTCGCGCCACGCGCGTCGGGTGTCTGGCGTCTGTGGGATGCCCAGCGCGGCAAAGCGCTTGTTGCAAGTTGGGTTGCTCTCGTCCATCGCCAGCAGACCCTTATGGTCGGCCATCAGTGCTGTTGTGGTCGCACGCAAAGTTTTTTCGTTCATGCTTTAACTCCCCATCGCCAATTGCGTATCTC
>JBDTAG010000085.1:0-2727 GCA_039924745.1 Rhodoferax sp. | reverse complement strand
CCTCAACTGCTGCGTTCAGCGCCAAGATGTTGGTCTGGAACGCGATGCCATCGATAACCGAAATGATGTCCGCGATCTTACGGGACGACGTGTTGATTTCCTCCATGGCGGCCACCGCCTGGTTGACCACATCACCGCTGGTGTGCACCAGGGAACTGGTGCCTTGGCTTAGCGAAGTGGCCTTTTGCATGGCGTCCGAGCTGTGTGCCGCAGCGTCGGTCATTTCTTTCATGGCACTGGATGCGGCTTGCAGTTGAGAGCTGCCTTGCTCGGTGCGGTGGCTCAGGTCTTGGTTGCCTGCTGCGATCTCGCTAGACGCGTTGCTAACCTGCCAAGCACCTTCGTTCAACGCGCCCAGCATGGAGCGAATGCGGGCCTGCAGTGCCTGCATGGTGCCCAAACCTTCGCGCAAGGTTGGGTTGCCAAAATCAGAGGAGACATCACGCGTCAAATCGCCTTGCCCCATGCGCTCGGCCCCCGAGATCAACTCTTCCACGAAATGCTTGCTGGCCAAGGCACTGTCCAAATAGAGCCACAGCATGAAGGCCCCCACGCCCAAGCTGCTCAAGATCAGCGTCATCTTGTCCCAATCCATCAACACACCGGTGATCACCACCACCTGTAGCGCAATGTTGAGTAGCAACTGAAGGACCACGCGTTGCTTGAGGGTGAGCCGATTGAACATGCAGTTATCTCCTGTTTGATAGGGGTAATTTAGCAGACCGAATTGGCCAATAGGAAATCATTTTTGGGGCGAACGCACAGGCCCATTCGATCACCGTCTCCTCGCTGCCCGCACCCCATTCAAATCCGCCACGATCCCCAGCACCTTGGTCAGCCGTCCAGAATCCCCTACCTCTACGGTAAACGTCATCCACGCAATGCCGCGTATCGACTGGGTCTGCACACCGATCACGTTCATCTTTTCCTTGGCAAACACCTCGGAAATATCGCGCAACAAGCCCTGTCGGTCGTTGGCCTCTACGGACACGTCCACGGGGTAAACCGATTTGTCGCCACCGGTCTTGCCGCCCCACTCCACGTCGATGACGCGGCCTGCGCTGCGGGTGACCATATTGCGCAGGTTGGAGCAATCGGCCCTATGCACGCTGACACCTTTGCCGCGCGTCACAAAACCGCATATTGCATCCGGCGGCGCGGGCTTGCAGCATTTGGCCAACTGCGTCATCAGCGAATCCATACCGACCACCAACACACCCCCCTTGCCGCCAGAGGCTTGGGGTTTCTTGAGCGGCATGTAGTCGTCTTGCGCAGCCACCGGCTCAGGCGGGCGCAACAGCACTTCAATGTTGCGCAGAGAGAACTCATCTTTACCGACCACTTCGAACAATGCGTCGGCAGAGTTGAAGCCGAGTTGCGATGCCAGGTCGTCCAGCTTGATGGATGTTTTGCCTTCGCGTTGCAAGAGCTTTTCAACTGCCTCACGGCCCTTGGCAACGGTCTCGCCCATGGCCAGCGCGTTGAACCAGGCACGCACTTTGGCGCGAGCGCGGTGGCTGACCAAAAAGCCCAATTCAGGGTTAAGCCAGTCGCGCGACGGGCCACCCTCTTTGACGGTCGTCACTTCCACGGTCTGGCCATTTTTGAGCTGCGTGTTGAGTGGCACCATGGCACCATCGACCCGCGCGCCGCGGCAGCGGTGGCCCAGTGTGGTGTGCACGCTGTACGCAAAATCTACCGCTGTGGCACCTTGCGGCAGCTCCACAATGGCCGCATCGGGCGTCAACACATAGATGCGGTCGTCGAAGCTGACCGTGTCTTGCTGACCGTCTTGAACACCCGACAAATCGCGTTCCCACGCCAGCAGTTGCCGCAACACGGCGATCTTGGCGTCATATTCCCCGCTGGCGCTAACGCCTGCATAACCCTTGACACCGGCCTCTTTGTAGGCCCAGTGGGCCGCAACACCGGTCTCGGCATGGTCGTGCATGGCTTGGGTGCGCACCTGCACTTCGATCGGCTGACCAGTGGCGTCTCGCACCACGGTGTGCAGCGACTGGTAACCATTGGCCTTGGGACGGGCAATGTAGTCGTCAAATTCGTCGGGCACCGGCGTGAAATGGTTGTGAACCCAACCCAGCGCCGTATAGCAATCAGCTACGTTGGGCACCACGATACGCATGGCCCGGATGTCATACACCTGATCGAACCCCAGCGACTTACCCCGCATCTTCTTGACGATGCTGTAGATGTGTTTGGGGCGGCCTTGCACGGTCGCCTGAATGCCCAGCTTGCCCAAATCTTCGGCCAGCTGCAGGCGCAGCTTTTCAACATGTGCCTCGCGCTCTACCCGCTTTTCGTCCAGCAGTTTGGCGACATCGCGGTAGGTGTCGGGCTCCAGAAAGCGGAAGGACAGGTCTTCCATCTCCCATTTGATTTCCCAAATGCCCAAACGGTTGGCCAAGGGCGCAAACACCTGCAACGATTCGCTGGCCAGACCGGGCGGCAACGGCCGCTTGGTGGCCGCAAAATGGCGCAGTGTTTGCAGGCGTGACGCCAAGCGCAGCATGACCACCCGCAGGTCGCGTGAGAACGCCAGCAGCATCTTGCGCACGCTCTCGGTTTGCGCTGCAGCGGTCTGTGCCATGGGGATGGGTGTCGCCGCATGCCCTGCGGACACTTGGGCAATGCGGGCCATGCGCTGCACGCGCACCAGTTTGGTCGTCTCGATCGCCAGGTCGGCGAAATTGCTGCCAAAGGCCTTGG
>JBDTAG010000084.1:0-7282 GCA_039924745.1 Rhodoferax sp. | reverse complement strand
CGGGCAATGCCTGGATGCACGCCAAGCTGGGCGTGGTGCTGCTGGTTATCGGTTACCACCATGCATGCGGCTCGATGCTCAAAAAGTTTGAGGCCAACACGATGCGGCGTAGCCATGTGTGGTTCCGCTGGTTCAACGAAGCGCCGGTGCTGCTGCTGTTGGCGGCGGTTATCTTGGTGGTGGTTAAACCGTTCTAGCAACGCCGCGTGCTGTCTTCACTCAACGCGTTGTACTGAGCACAAAATGAGTCGCATGCACAAGTCGGCGGCCTGGCCTCTGTCACTGGTTTACATCGGGTTGGTGGTCTATGCCAGCCTGTACCCGTTTACGGATTGGCGCGACCAGGGCATTGCACCCTGGGTTTTTATGACCGCACCCATGCCCAAGTATTGGACCGGTTTTGATGTCGGTATCAATGTGATCGGCTATGCGCCTTTGGGCGGTTTGCTGGCGCTCAGTGCGATGCGTGCAGGGCGCTCCAGATTTCCGGTTTTGATCCCCATCCTGGCGGCATCCTTGCTGGCGCTGTCCATGGAGACCTTGCAAAGCTATCTCCCTGTGCGCGTACCTTCGCGTGAGGATTGGCTATTGGACACTTTTGGCGCTGCCATAGGCGCCACCGTTACCTTCTTGCTGGCCCAATGGGGCGCAATTGACCGATGGAGTCAGATTCGGGCCCGCTGGTTCGGACCCGAGTCGCGCGGCGGTATGGTGTTGTTGGCATTGTGGCCCGTTGCATTGCTATTCCCTCCGGCCGTGCCGTTTGGGTTAGGCCAGGTGCTGGAGCGGGTGGAAGAGGCTTTGGGCGCGCAATTGGTTGATACGCCGTTTCTGGATTGGTTACCGGTGCGCGAAACCGAGTTGCAACCCTTGGTCCCCGGCGCCGAGATGGTGTGTGTGATGCTGGGTCTGTTGATCCCGTGTTTGCTGGCATTTTGCGTCGTACGGTCGCGCATGCGCCGCGCTGCCTTTGCGCTGATGGTGGTTTGCGCGGGCGTGGCGGTGACCGGCTTGTCGGCGGCACTGAGCTGGGGTCCATCGCATGCCTGGGCTTGGCTGAGTGTGCCGGTGCAGGCGGGCATGGGGCTGGCATGCATTTTGGCCCTGGTGTTGGCCATGGTGCCGTGGCGAGCCAGTGCCGCGCTGCTGTTGCTGTGTGTGGGTATTTACCTGAGCCTGCTCAACCAGGCGCCCGAAAGCGCCTACTTTGCCCAGACTCTGCACGCGTGGGAACAGGGCCGCTTCATCCGATTCCATGGCCTGGCCCAATGGGTGGGCTGGCTGTGGCCCTACGCCACGCTGCCGTATGTGCTGTCCCTGTTCTGGCGACGCGACGTTAAAAATTAGAATCCAAACCTATGACCGAACCTACCGCACCCGCCAAGCCGTATTACGCGCACCATATCTTCTTCTGCCTCAACGACCGCACCAATGGTGAGGCCAGTTGTGCCCACCACAATGCCCAGGCCGGCTTTGACCGCTGCAAACAACAGGTTCGCGCAGCGGGTCTGGCAGGTGTCGGCCAAGTGCGTGTCAACAAGGCAGGTTGCCTGGAACGCTGCGCTGGCGGACCGGTGGCCGTGGTTTACCCGGAGGGCGTCTGGTACTCGTTTGTGGACGATCACGATATCGACGAAATCGTCGAATCACATCTGAAAAATGGCAAGGTGGTAGAGCGCTTGTTGACGCCGCCGCACCTGGGTCGATAGTGCTGTTTCGCGGGCTCTTCTATGAAAAATAGCCCTCTAGCCCTCGTGGAACTTGTTTAAGCAGCTACTAAAACAATAGCATTCTGTGAATATTCAAACCCGACGTTTTGTCATTCAAGGCCCAGTCGGCGCGATTGAGGCGCTAGAGGATCTGCCCCTTTTGGCGGATGCCGCGCTGCCGCGCGGCGTTGCAGTGATTGCCCACCCACATCCGCTGTTTGGCGGCACCATGGACAACAAAGTGGTGCAGACACTGGCACGTGCCTTTGTGCAATGCGGGTGGCGTGCTGTGCGCTTCAACTTCCGGGGTGTCGGTGGTACCGAAGGTGTTTACGACGAGGGGCGTGGCGAGTTGCAAGACCTGTTGGCTGTCATCTCCCTTGGCGCACAGGACCAGGTCGCGCAGCCACTGGCGTTGGCCGGGTTTTCGTTTGGCTCTTTCGTAGTCAGCCATGCGGTGCAATCCTTGGGTCCCCAAAATGCGCCACAGCAGTTGGTGATGGTCGGCACAGCCGCCAGCCGATTTGCAGTTGCGCCCATTGCGCCAGAGCTGCATGCACGCACATTGGTGCTGCACGGGGAGCAGGATGACACGGTGCCGCTTGCCGATGTGATGGACTGGGCGCGTCCGCAGTCCCTGCCGGTAACGGTGATTCCGGGTGTCGCGCACTTCTTTCATGGACAATTGCCGCTATTGCGCAGCCTGGTGGTGCGCCACCTGCTGTCGCAGGCCGCCTAGTGGTTGACCCGATTCGACTTTTTCTCCCATCCACTTCCCATGAAATTACTTTTTGCTGCCCTGGCGGCTGCCTTTCTTTGCTTTTCAGCTGCCGCACAGACCCCGCAACCGCCCGAGATTGCGGCGCGCTCCTATCTGCTACTGGACGTTACCGCCAACCAGATGCTGGCATCCAAAGACATCGATATGCCGGTTGAGCCCGCATCGCTAACCAAGCTGATGTCGGCGTATCTGGTGTTTGACGCGCTGCGTAACAAGAAACTCGATCTACACCAAACCCTGCCCGTCAGCGAACGCGCCTGGAAAATGCCGGGTTCGCGCATGTACATTGATCCGAAGATGCAGGTGCCGGTGGAGGACCTGCTCAAGGGCCTGATCGTGCAATCGGGCAATGATGCGACCATGGCTTTGGCAGAGGCTGTGGGCGGCACTGCCGAGCACTTTGTCCAAATGATGAACGACCAAGCCCGCGTGTTGGGTATGAAAAATACCACGTACAAAAATCCCGAAGGCTTGACGGAAGCGGGTCATATCACCACGGCGCGCGACCTCAGCATTCTGGCTGCCCGCTTGTTGGCAGACTTCCCTGAATACGTGGGGTACTACGCGATCAAGAAATACCACTACCCCGGCACGCCGGCCGCCAATGACACCAATCACAACCTGTTGCTGTTCCGTGATCCCACAGTGGATGGTTTGAAAACCGGGTTTACGGACGCATCCGGCTATTGCATGGTAGCCACCGCCCGCCGTGAGTTCACCAATTTAGCAAACCCCAATGCACCTGCTGGCACGCCAGCCACTACTGGCAGTCGCCGTTTGTTGTCCATCGTACTGGGCACTGCTAACGAGAACGCGCGCGCCAATGAGTCACAAAAACTACTGAATTGGGGCTTCACGGCGTATGAAGCGGTCAAGTTGTTTGAGGCTGAGCAAACTGTAGTGAGTGCTAACATTTGGAAAGGAGCCCAAGCAGTTGTCAAACTAGGGCGCCCTCAAGCCATCGTAGTCGCGGTGCCTGCCGGTAGTGGCGCCAAGCTCAAGACCCAGGTTCTGCGCACCGATCCCGTGGTTGCGCCGGTGACCAAGGGTCAACAGGTGGGGCTGATCAAGGTCTTGGCCGGCGATCAAGTGGTGGCCGAGGTGCCATTGCTGGCGTTGGAAGGGGTGGATGAATCGGGCATATTCGGCCGTGCCTGGGACTCCATCCGCCTTTGGATTCGCTGAAAAGAGGGTCTATTAATCGACGGGATGTGCGATTCGGCGCACAGCAGCCGAGCGAGGGCGCATCACGGCCCTTGCGGGGAAACCCCTAAGCTGATACATTAGAAGGCTTTTCGGAAATTCCGAAGGGATTCACGTTTTCAATTAGTTTCAAACGTTTAGGGACGTTTTTTAAATGCCAACCATCAATCAACTAGTGCGTCAAGGCCGTGAGGTCGAGATCATCAAGTCGAAGAGCCCTGCGATGCAGAACTCTCCGCAGCGTCGCGGTGTGTGCACCCGTGTGTACACCACAACGCCTAAAAAACCTAACTCCGCTCTGCGTAAAGTTGCCAAAGTGCGCTTGACCAACGGTTTTGAGGTTATCTCTTACATCGGCGGTGAAGGCCACAACCTGCAGGAACACAGCGTGGTGCTGGTTCGTGGCGGTCGTGTCAAGGATTTGCCTGGTGTGCGTTACCACATCGTCCGTGGTTCGCTCGATTTGCAAGGCGTGAAAGACCGCAAGCAGTCGCGCTCCAAGTACGGTGCTAAGAAGCCAAAGGCCAAGTAAATTGACCTGAGCCCACGGTGAAAGCCCTGGATTCGAAAAAATAAAGGTGTTTGTTTACTGCGTGGCGCGGTGAATGAACGAAGTGACCCGCTGTTTGGGTCGAGTAAGTGAGAGTCTTATTGAATAACTCTCGCGGTGTCCGTAAGGGCGCCAACTGAAGCAAAGAGGTGAAAAAATGCCACGTCGTCGCGAAGTCCCTAAACGTGAAATTCTGCCGGATCCTAAGTTCGGCAACATAGAGCTGTCCAAATTCATGAACGTGATCATGGAAGGCGGCAAAAAAGCAGTTGCAGAGCGCATCATTTATGGCGCACTCGAACTGATCGAAAAGAAGCACCCCGATAAAGACCCCGTCGAGGCTTTCACTGTTGCTATCAACAATGTGAAGCCGATGGTGGAAGTGAAATCCCGCCGCGTGGGTGGTGCTAACTACCAAGTGCCTGTTGAAGTGCGCCCTGTTCGTCGCTTGGCTTTGTCCATGCGCTGGATCAAGGAAGCCGCTCGCAAGCGTGGTGAAAAGTCCATGGCCCAGCGTCTGGCCAACGAGTTGCTGGAGGCTACTGAAGGCCGCGGCGGTGCCATGAAAAAGCGTGACGAAGTTCACCGCATGGCAGAGGCGAACAAGGCCTTCTCCCACTTCCGCTTCTAAAAGAGCGGCTACTGCGCAAACCTCATGCGTTGTTGGGTCCGCTTGCCGTGCTGTAAGCACTGTCTGCACAGACCCGCCTAGCCTGAGGCTTGCTCGCTACGCCGCGTTGCACTCGAAACCTTTCGAGTGGCGCGGCTTTTGCGTTCAGAAAATATTTAACAGGAAACCATTATGGCCCGCCATACCCCTATTGAGCGATATCGCAATATCGGCATCTCCGCGCACATTGACGCCGGTAAGACAACTACGACTGAGCGCGTGCTCTTTTATACCGGCGTGAACCACAAAATTGGTGAAGTGCACGACGGCGCGGCCACCATGGACTGGATGGAGCAAGAGCAAGAGCGTGGTATCACGATCACGTCTGCTGCGACCACCTGTTTCTGGAAGGGTATGGACAAGTCCTTGCCCGAGCACCGCATCAACATCATTGACACCCCTGGACACGTTGACTTCACGATTGAAGTCGAGCGTTCCATGCGCGTGTTGGATGGCGCTTGCATGGTGTATTGCGCCGTGGGCGGCGTGCAACCCCAATCCGAAACCGTTTGGCGCCAAGCCAACAAGTACAAAGTGCCCCGTTTGGCCTTTGTCAACAAGATGGACCGTACCGGTGCCAACTTCTTCAAAGTCGTGGAGCAGATGAAACTGCGCCTGAAGGCCAGCCCTGTGCCCATGGTGATCCCAATCGGCGCCGAAGAAAACTTCACCGGCGTGGTGGACTTGATCAAGATGAAAGCCATCATCTGGGATGAAGCTTCGCAAGGCATGCTGTTCGACTACAAGGAAATTCCTGCCGAATTGGTGGAGTTGGCCAAAGAATGGCGCGAGAAGATGATCGAGGCCGCTGCCGAAGCGACTGAAGAACTGATGAACAAATACCTTGAAGAAGGTGATTTGACCGAAGAAGAGATCAAGTTTGGCATTCGCAAGCGCACGATTGCCAGCGAAATCCAGCCTATGTATTGCGGCTCTGCCTTCAAGAACAAAGGCGTGCAGCGCATGTTGGACGCTGTGATCGAATTCATGCCATCGCCGGTGGATATCCCACCTGTCAAGGGCATGGACGAAGACGAAAATCCAGTGGTTCGCCAAGCGAGCGACACAGAGAAGTTCTCTGCATTGGCATTCAAGTTGATGACGGATCCGTTTGTGGGTCAATTGACATTCGTGCGCGTTTACTCTGGCGTGTTGAATAAGGGTGACACCGTATTCAACCCGATCCGTGGCAAGAAAGAGCGTATCGGTCGTATCGTGCAAATGCACGCTAACAAGCGCGAAGAAGTCAGCGAAATTGTCGCCGGCGATATTGCTGCCTGTATCGGACTGAAGGACGTTACCACTGGTGAAACCCTGTGTGACCCAACCGCTATCGTGATGCTGGAGCGCATGGTGTTCCCTGAGCCGGTTATTACACAGGCTGTGGAACCCAAGACCAAGGTCGACCAGGAAAAAATGGGTATCGCTTTGCAGCGTCTGGCCCAGGAAGATCCTTCGTTCCGCGTCAAGACCGACGAAGAGTCTGGCCAGACTCTCATCGCCGGTATGGGCGAGTTGCATTTGGAAATTATTGTTGACCGCATGAAGCGCGAGTTCGGCGTGGAAGCCAATGTGGGCAAGCCTCAGGTTGCATACCGCGAAACCATCCGCAAGACGATCGAAGATGCCGAAGGCAAGTTCGTTCGCCAGTCCGGTGGTAAAGGTCAGTACGGCCACGTGGTCTTGAAGATTGAACCCAACGAAGCCGGCAAGGGCATTGAGTTCGTCGACGCTATCAAGGGCGGTACCGTTCCACGCGAATACATTCCCGCGGTTGAAAAGGGTATCCACGAGGCGGTGAGCCAAGGCGTGCTGGCGGGTTACCCGGTGGTGGACGTCAAGGTGACCTTGCACTTCGGTTCGTACCACGATGTTGACTCGAATGAGTTGGCGTTCAAGATGGCCGCCATCTTCGGTTTCAAGGAAGGTTGCCGCAAGGCTGGCCCCGTGATTCTGGAGCCCATGATGGCTGTGGAAGTGGAAACACCGGAAGACTACGCCGGCAACGTGATGGGCGATTTGTCCTCACGCCGCGGTATGGTCCAAGGCATGGAAGACATGGTCGGCGGTGGCAAAGCCATCAAGGCTGAAGTTCCATTGTCCGAGATGTTTGGCTACTCGACCACATTGCGTTCTATGTCGCAAGGCCGTGCCTCGTACACGATGGAATTCAAGCACTACTCGGAAGCTCCGCGTAATGTGTCGGAAGCCATCATGGCGGCAAGGGCTAAGTAACATCTTTGCGGGACAGACCGCAGTCGCGTAGCGGCAAGCTCTGTCCCCAACTGATCAGATCTCCTTGTCTGCGACAGTGTGCCGCTCTGTGCCCGTGCGGAGCGAATCAGCAACATTGTGCAGACATAAAACCA
>JBDTAG010000083.1:0-2803 GCA_039924745.1 Rhodoferax sp. | reverse complement strand
TCGGCTGGGATGGAGTTGGCCAGCACCACGCCCAAGATGCTACAGCTGGTCCAGCTCAGCCAGTTCACGCCACCATTGCCCAACAGGTACGCGATTTGCCCCACGCGCTCCGCCTCGTCAGTCGGCGGATGGGCAAATCGTTTGACGAACAAGACATACGTCAAGTCACCGGTCAAATACCCGGCAAACAGGCGATCACGCAACGGCAGGTGCATGACATAGGGACGCAAGTGAACACTGAACACCACAAAGCGCAGGTTCACACACAAGGCGGTCGCCAAAACCACCCAGATCGGCGCGCCGGCCAAAATCAGCGGAATGGCAGCCAACTGCGCACTGCCCGCAAACACAATGGCGGCCATCATCAAAGCCTCAGCCGTGCTCATGCCGGACTTGACCATGGCAACACCGGTCATCAGACCCCAAGCGGCGATGCCAGTAGCCACACCCAGCATGTCGGTTACGCCTTGTCGGAACTCTGGGTGGCTCAGGTATTTACGCTGCAACAACATGGAATGGATACGCTCAGATTCCGGGTGTTGGGGATTGCAACGGCACTAGCGCAAACTGCATACCAACCTGCACGTCGAAGCCACGCACAAAATCCGCAACCGCCAGCCGCTTGCCGCCCGGGCGCTGCAATTCCGTCAGCACCACTATGGAATCCATAGCTGCAACTTCAATACCTGCGGGGGCTACAGCCAATATTGTTCCAACATTTTTTGCCATAGCGGTAGCAGCAGAATCCAGGGCACTTTCAGTATCCGCCCTTGCACCCCACACCTTCAAAACTTCGCCATTCAAAGTGGCCGTGGCACCTGGAAACGGGTTGAACGCACGCACCCGGCGCACGATGCTATGCGCATCCAACCGCCAGTCGATGGCGGCCTCGTTCTTTTCGATTTTGTGGGCATAGGTCACACCGAGTGCGGGTTGGGGCACGGGCTCCACTCGACCAGCAGCAACCAGGTCTAACGCCATGACCACCAGTTCACCACCCAGCGCTGCCATACGGTCATGCAAAGTGGCCGTGGTGTCGGTCGGCAAGATGTCCATGCTGCGCACCAAGAGCATGTCGCCCGTGTCCAACCCTGCGTCCATTTGCATGATGGTGATGCCCGTCTCGCTATCACCCGCCTCAATCGCGCGGTGAATGGGCGCCGCGCCGCGCCAGCGTGGCAATAGCGATCCATGGATGTTGAGACAACCCAACTTATGGGAATGCGTCGGCGCCATGTCATCCAGCACCCATTGCGGAAGGATTAATCCATAGGCGGCCACGACCATCACATCGGCATTGGCGTCGGCAATGGCTTGGCGCGCAGCGGCGGCGTCTTCCGGGTATTTGCCATCCAGACGCAGACTTCGGGGTTGCGCCACGGGGATGCCATGGTCCAGTGCAAATTGCTTGACTGCGGATGCCTGCAGTTTCATGCCGCGCCCTGCGGGCCGATCGGGCTGACTCAACACCAAGGCGATCGTGTGGCCACTGGCGTGCAGGTGCTCCAAAGCCACCCGGGCAAATTCGGGCGTTCCTGCGAATATGACTCTCATGCGACGGCCCCGGGTAGCCTAAACGTCACTCCGCGTCCTCGCGCTGGGCCTTGATCATCTTTTTCTTGATGCGGTTGCGTTTGAGCGGTGACAGGTATTCGACAAACACCTTGCCCATCAAATGGTCCATCTCGTGCTGGATGCAGACGGCCAGCAATTCATCGGCTTCGATGACGCGGGCAGCGCCTGTGAGGTCTTGCGCGCGCACATGCACGGCATCAAAACGCTGCACACCGTCGTAAATGCCAGGCACTGACAGGCAACCTTCTTCGTTGAGGTGGGTTTCGGGGCTGGTCCACACCAGCTCTGGGTTGATCAAAATCAGCGGTCCGTCGCGCTCTTCCGATACGTCGATAACGATAACGCGCTCATGCACATCGACTTGTGTAGCCGCCAGGCCGATGCCTTTGGCGTCGTACATGGTCTCCAGCATATTGGCGACCAAGGTCTGGATGCGTTCGTCCACAGCGGTCACCGGCTTGGCGACTTTGTGCAGTTTGGGGTCAGGGTAGCAAAGGATAGGAAGCAGCATTTTGATCAATTGAGGACAGTGCTTGCACGCCGCGCATGCTGCGGTCTGTCCCACAAGGTTTCAGGATTGTGGCTATTTTCGCCACTTTTGGCCCTTTGCGCACAGCCAACTGGCTAAAAACGTTGCCGAATCAAGGGCTTGAGCGCAAAATCGCGCGTAACTTATCAAGTTCTTCCCTGGAAATGCAGCACGATATGACGACACACCTCAAAGGCGAATCCACCATGGCAAATGCCAAGCTTGCCAAGCTAGCCAAGTTGGCTGCGCTGACCGCAGCATTGGCCAGTGCCTTTGTAGCGGCACCCGTATGGGCACAGCATTACCCCATCACCGCTGCGCAGAAAGAAACTGCCAAAACAGTCGCGCAGAATGGCGTTCCCTTGAGCGATTTGGCCGCCAATGCGCCCGACCGTTACACCATCAAACGTGGCGACACACTGTGGGCTATCTCCCGCCTGTACCTCAAAAGCCCGTGGCGCTGGCCCGAGCTGTGGGGTATGAATATGGAAGAAATCCGCAATCCGCACCGCATTTATCCGGGCCAGGTATTGATTCTGGAGCGCAAAGATGGCTTGGCCAGGTTGCGGTTGGAGGGTTTTGGTGACCAAACCGATCCGCCAACTGTGAAAGTGGAGCCACGCACCCGTTACGAAATGCTGTCTGACTTGGCGCTGCCAACCTTGCGTTCCAACATCATTGAAGCGTTTCTCGCAGAAC
>JBDTAG010000082.1:0-3247 GCA_039924745.1 Rhodoferax sp. | reverse complement strand
TTGCGCTGGCATTGCCACTTCATGCAAAAGCTGGAGGACGAGCCCACTATTGAGGTCCACAACTTTGCCCGCGTGTGCGACGGTCTGCGTGAGGACGATTTCAACGACACGTACTTTGCCGCTTGGTGCGCGGGCCGCACTGGCTACCCCATGGTGGACGCCTGCATGCGTTCGCTGGTAGCTACCGGCTGGCTCAACTTTCGCATGCGCGCCATGCTGGTGAGCTTTGCCAGTTACCACCTGTGGCTGCATTGGCGGCAAACGGGCATGTATTTGGCCCGGCAGTTTTTAGACTACGAGCCCGGCATCCACTGGAGCCAAATGCAGATGCAAAGTGGCACCACGGGCATAAATACCCTGCGCATGTACTCCCCCACCAAACAGGCGCAAGACCAAGACCCTGAGGGCGTATTCATTCGCCGCTGGGTGCCCGAGCTGGCACGCGTGCCACTGCCCTACCTGGCCGAACCCTGGAAGATGGACATCAGCGTGCAACGCATGGCGGGCTGCACGATTGGCGTGGATTACCCCGCGCCAATCGTGGACGACAAGCTGGCCATGAGGGCAGCCAAAGATCGCATGTATGGATTGCGCCAGTCAGAAGAAGCACGCGACGAAGCGGGGCAAGTGCAGGCCCGCCACGGCTCGCGCAAAAGCGGACTGCCTCCATCCGGTCAAAGACGCAGCGCTCGCGTTAAGCCGGCTGCAAATCGCACTCCTAAAGAAACACCCCCACCCTCACCTCAAGGCGACCTCTTCGCATGAGCTGTGCGCGCTGACATCTATGAAAACCGACTTCAAAGGCAATAAGCAATCCCTGCCCAGCAAACTGTGTGCTGTATGCGGCCGCACCATGACGTGGCGCAAGGCGTGGGCCAAAAACTGGGAGTCGGTGTTGTACTGCTCGGATGCCTGCCGTGCGAAGAAGGCAGATAAGAAAACACCATGACCCAAGTTGACACAAACGCCGCTGTATTACCCAAAAAAATAAGGCACTTGGTCATCGTTCTGGGTGATCAGCTCGACGCACAGTCCTGTGCGCTGCTCGACTTCGACCCCACACAAGACGTGGTCTGGATGGCCGAGGTGGCAGAAGAATCCACCCACGTATGGTCAGCCAAGCAGCGCATTGCGGTGTTCTTGAGCGCCATGCGCCACTTTGCGCAAGACCTGCGCGCGCGGGGCTTGCCGCTGGTTTATTCCCACCTTGACGATGGAGGCAACCAAGGCACCCTTGCACTTGAGCTGAACCAAACCATCACCCAATTGCAACCCAGTGGTCTGGTGATGACGGCTCCCGGCGACTGGCGAGTGTTGCAAAACCTGCGTGCGATAGCCGCACAACACCACTTGCCGCTGGACCTGCGCGATGACAGCCATTTCTTTAGCACCGTGCGCGAGTTTGCTGCCCATGCCAAAGGACGTAAACAGTTACGTCTGGAATACTGGTACCGCGAGTTGCGGCACAAGCATGGCATCTTGATGGAAGGCAAAGAACCGGTTGGCGGCCAATGGAACTTTGACGCAGACAACCGCGAATCCTTCGGCAAGGCCGGTCCGAAAGACGTACCGTCGCCCACGCGCTTTGAACCTGATGCGATCACGCAGCAAGTGGTTGCGCTGGTGGATATGCGTTTCGCCACACACCCCGGTTCGCTACACAGTTTTGGCTGGCCGATCACGCGTTCGCAAGCGCTGCTGGCTTTGCAGGCATTTATCAAAGAACGCCTGCCGCTATTCGGCTTGTATGAAGATGCCATGTGGTCGGGTGAGGCTTGGCTATACCACTCGCATCTCAGCTGTGCGCTCAACCTCAAACTGTTGAATCCCCGTGAAGTCGTGCAAGCCGCAGAAGACGCCCACCGCGCAGGCCACGCACCATTGGCAGCGGTAGAGGGCTTCATACGGCAAATACTGGGATGGCGCGAATACGTGCGCGGCATCTATTGGACGCAAATGCCACAGTATCTGGAGCGCAATGCACTAGACGCGCACGCCGAGTTACCCGGCTGGTACTGGACTGGAGAGACCGATATGGCATGTCTAAGAGATGCCATTGGCCAAACGCTGGAACATGGCTACGCCCACCACATTCAGCGCCTGATGGTGACTGGCCTGTACGCCCTGCTCTTGGGCGTAAAGCCACAAGCGGTGCACGCTTGGTATCTGAGCGTGTATGTGGACGCCGTGGAATGGGTAGAGTTGCCCAATACGCTGGGAATGGGTCAGTTTGGCGATGGTGGGCTGATGGCCAGCAAGCCCTATGTGGCCAGCGGCAAATATATTCAGCGCATGAGCAACCACTGCAAAGGTTGCAAGTACGACCCAGCGCAATCGACCGGCGACGCTGCCTGCCCTTACACCACCTTGTACTGGGATTTTTTGGTGCGCCATGAGGCACTGCTGAAAAAGAACCCGCGCATGGCCATGCAACTAAAAAATTTGGCGCGGCTGGACGCCACCGCGCGCAATGCTATCAGCACACAAGCAACCGCTCACCGCCATGCGCAGCTTTGAACCCACTCTAAAAGCGGCTCACGCACGCGTGGCTGCCGTTGACCCCGTTGCCTACGCGCGCACACGCAACGCGCTGGACGGTGCTGTCACCCGGTTGTCGCCCTACCTCACCCACGGCTTCATAAGCCTTCGAGAGGTTTACGAGTCAGTACACGCGCGCCATCCGCTGGATGCCAAACACAAGTTCGTATTCGAGCTGGGCTGGCGTGCCTACTGGCACCATGTATGGGAGCACCTGGGTGACGGTATTCACCAGTCGCTCCACCCGGGTCTTTTACCGGACGATGCGTACCGGCCAGATATTCCCTCTGACGTGCTGGAAGCGCGTACCGGCATTCCGGCCATCGACATGGCCGTGCGCGAGTTGTACGAAAACGGCTATATACACAACCACGCCCGCATGTGGCTGGCCAGCTACTTGGTACACGTTCGCAAAGTGCATTGGCACGCTGGCGCGCAGTGGATGCTGTGCCACTTGCTGGATGGCGATATGGCCAGCAACCATCTGAGTTGGCAGTGGGTGGCGGGCACGGGTAGCAGCAAACCGTACCTGTTTAACGCCGACAACGTGGCCAAGTACGCGCCAGAGGCTTGGCACAGCCCGGGTACGGTAATTGACACCAGTTATGAGGCATTGGACCTGATTGCACACAACGCAGCTCCAGCGCAGGACCTCGGCGGTACCGGCTGTGCGGATCCCGGTATTCCACAGCCGGAACCGAGAAGTGCG
>JBDTAG010000081.1:0-5070 GCA_039924745.1 Rhodoferax sp. | reverse complement strand
GACAAGCGCACTTTGTTGCCAGAGGGCACGCTGCAGCTCACTTCTACATCACCGCCGGAGCGGTTGTATTTGATCGCGTTCGACAGCAGATGCAAAACGACTTTCACCAACCGGTCCCGGTCGGCGTCGACCATGAGCGTCGTACTGACCGGATCAAAGTGCAGGTGAAGGTTCTTCTTCAATGCGGAAGTGGAAATACTTTTCTGACATTCTTGCAGTACGCCAGATAGCGGAGTCGGCTCCACCGTAAGCCGTAAACGACCTGCTTCTATAGACGTGAGGTCCAGTATCTCTCCGACCAGATCCAGCAAATACCACCCGGCCCGCAATATCTGGTTGATATTTGTGGTTTGTGCAGGGCTGGGCGCTGGCGTTGCCATTTCCAGCAGCTGGGCAAAGCCGAGAATCGCATTCAGTGGCGAACGCAATTCATGGGTCATGTTGGACAGGAAGTCAGTCTTCGCCTGGCTGGCCTTGTCAGCTACCTTACGAGAGATTTCGAGCTCCTGGCTCTTGACCAAAAGCATGCTGTCGAGGTGTTTGCGTTCAGTAATATCACTCAGCACCATGCGCTGCACCGGCGCTCCGCTGCTGTCATGCGCGGCAGTGACCCGCATATGGACCCAGAACACCGTGCCGTCTCGTTTGAGCATCTGCAATTCGCAGTCTTGCGGTGCGCCAGTCTCCAATAGTGCTTTGCGGCATTGGTAGTAGGTATCTTGGTCTGACTTGACGACCAATTGGCTGACATGTTTGTTGACGAGGTCACTGCGCACTAAATCCAGCATAGCTGCGGCAGTGAAGTTAGCCTCCTGGATGACGCTGTTTTCACTCACCGTGCAATAGCCTACCGGCGCCAGGTCGTACAGATCGAAGTAGCGGGACCGTGCATTGTCCAGCTCGGCCTGGGTTTGCCGTAGCTCTTCATTCTGCATTTCCAGTTCGATCTGGTGCACTTGCAGCTCGTGCACCAACTTGCGCATGTCTTCGTGCGACAGGTCTTGCAGGTTGACCGATTCCTTGGTGTCTTGCTGGTTGTGCACCACGTCTTCCGCCCGGTTGCGCAGTGCCTGCGACCGGCTAGTCGCTTTGGATGTCATGTGGGTTCCTTATCATCTGGAAAGATCGCGGCGGGGTCTTTGCTGCGTTCTGTGGTGGCGATGGCGTACATCTGGCCCGCAGCGTTGACTAAGGCTGTAGACGTCAGCGACACCTCGACCAGGCGGTGGTCTTTGGTCAGTCTTTGCGTGACATAGGGTTCCAGCGTTTGTGCTTGGCTGAGTTGGCGCACCAAATCCAAAGCACTGTCCCGGCTGGCCTTGGGTATGCGGTCGCGCACGTTCATGTTCAGCGCTTCGGCTTCTGTCCAGCCATACATGCGGGTCGCGCCCGCATTCCATGCTGTGATGCGGCCTTGCAGATCTTGCACGGTAATAGCATCGGTCGCGTCGCGCACCACCACTGCCAAGCGCAACAAATCATTGGCCTTGCGCAGGGCCTCGCGGGTAAGCACGATGTCGGTAATCTCAACAAAAGTAATCACCACACCTTCGATGACGTTGTCCAGCGTGCGGTAGGGCAGTATGCGCATCGTGAAAAACTTTCCGTTGGTGGTCTGCACATCCACCTCTTTGGGGATCAGTGTGTTCAGCACCTCCTGCGCATCCATCACCAAGCTGGAGTAACCCACCAGGTTAGAGACGATGTGGCCTACAGGGCGCCCTACATCGCTCAGTATCAAGTTGATGATGAGGGTGGCCGTGGGTGTGAAACGCAAGATGCGCAGGCTGTGGTCTACAAAGATAGTGCCAATGCCGGTGCCCGCCAGCAGGTTGTTCATGTCGTTATTGGCACGCGACAAATCGACGACCTTGGTCTGCAGTTCGGTGTTGACGGTAGACAACTCTTCGTTGATCGACTGCATCTCTTCCTTCGACGTTTCCAGCTCTTCATTGCTGGATTGCAGTTCTTCGTTAATCGATTGCATCTCTTCGTTGGATGACTTGAGTTCTTCGTTAGCGGTTTCCAACTCTTCGTTGGCCGCGTTTAAATACTCTTCCTTGGCTTGCAGCTCTTCGTTGAGCTCAGCAATCTGCGCCTTGGCGTCACCGGTATCACCGGGCGTGTGGGTCAATTTGGGCGAGGGAGTTTGCGCCGGACTTGCGGTTGGCGCCTGCTCGAGGATGACGAGGTACAGCGGCGACTCCAAGGCAGCCATACTTCTTTGTGTAACGGGACAGACCGTGAGGTTGACTAACGTATGGTGCCCATTGGTCTTGACGCGCAGCCCCAAAGCACTACTTTGTACCTTGCCATGTACCACTTTGTAGAGTGTGGTGGTCAGTTCTCGGCGCAGCCCCTCGCGTGCCATTTTCAGAATATTGCTGATGCCGGCTTCACCGGGCGTGGGCTCCAGATACATACCAGAGCGGCCATGCAAAAATAATACATCGCCCTGGCCGTTGACCAAGGCGCCGACTTTATCGCTCTGCTGCAGCAGTGCCTGCTCGGTCACTTCGCGCAAAGAGACCTTCGCATTTAATGTCGTGCCACCAGTCGTCACGACAGGTACTGTGTCCTTGCTGCTCGGCGACGCTAAAAAACGGCCCAGTGCGGCCCGTTGCGCACCTTGGAAATCTTCTTTGCGTTGGTACAGCTTGGCCTTGCGGTCCAACGTGGCGAAGACGTCTCCAAACTCACCCACGGTTTCTGAGGTTCCCAAAAACAACATGCCCCCGGGACACAGGGCGTAGTGGAACAGCGATATCAACTTCTTTTGTAAGTCCGCGTTCAAATAGATCAGTAAGTTGCGGCAACTGATAAGGTCGAGCTTCGAAAACGGAGGGTCCTTGATCAGGTCTTGCTCTGAGAAAACCAGCATGTCGCGGATGCTCTTGTGTACACGATATGCGTCGCCGCCAGGCTCCAGCGTGAAAAAGCGCGCCAGCCGCTCAGGGGTGATGTCATTTGCAATGCTGGCTGGGTAAACGCCTGCTCTCGCAACTGCAATGGCCCGGCTGTCGATGTCGGTGGCGAAAACCTGTATGCGGTAGTTTTGCTTCAGTGCCTCCAGCCTTTCCTGCAACAGGATGGCAATCGAATAGGCCTCTTCACCCGTAGAGCAACCTGTGGTCCAGGCGCGCACCACGGAGCCCGAAGTCTTGCCGTTAAACAGCTTGGGAATGACCCGTGTCTCTAGCTCCGCAAATGCATCGGGGTCACGGAAAAAATTGGTTACACCGATCAGCAGGTCGCGAAACAGCGCCTCCACCTCCAGCGGCGTCTGCTGCAAATACTGCACGTAGCTGTCCAGTGTCTCCACCTGGTGCACGGCCATGCGCCGCTCAATGCGTCGGTAAATGGTGGTGGGTTTGTACTGCGAAAAATCGTGGCTGGTGTGCGCACGTAGCAAAATGAATATTTTCTTCAATGCGTTTTCGGATTGCGCCAAGGCTTTGGTTGCCGGGTACGCCGCTTTTCCAAACGCATGGCTGGCGTAGGCCATTAGCTGGTCTGGCATTTCGGCAGGGGGCAGTTCAAAGTCCACAAAGCCGGTTGCCAGCGCGTTGCGTGGCATGGAGTCGTACTCGCACGTCGCCAGTGCTTGTGCCATCAACATGCCCCCGCCATGTTTGATGGCACGCACGCCCAGCGTGCCATCGCTACCCGTGCCCGACAGCACGATGCCTATGGCCCGCTCACCTTGGTCTTGCGCCAGCGACTGAAAAAGATAGTCGATTGGCAAGCGATGACCACGGTCGGCAGTAGGCTCCAGCAAATGCAGCGCGCCGTTCAGAAACGCCATGTCGCGATTGGGCGGAATGATGTAGACGCAGTTGACATGCACCACCATGCCGTCTTGTACTTCTGCCACCTTCATGCGGGTGGTGCGCTGGATGAGTTCGGTCAGCAGACTTCTGTGGTTGGGCGCCAAGTGCTGCACCAGTACGAATGCCATGCCCGGATCGCCCTGCGCCGGCATGCCAGAAAAGAAGGCCGCAAACGCTGCCAGGCCACCGGCGGACGCGCCAATGCCCACAATGGGAAAGCTTGTGGGCGTGGTCGCTACGGTTATACCCAGGTAAGTCAAAAGAAATACTCCTAAATCTATAGCTACTTAGTCAATGCACACGAGGGCTAGATGGCTATTCAACACTTAGTGTTTGCCCAGAATCGGTTTGCGCATGCAGCAGCCCCTCGTCCAATGCGAGCATGAACTCGGCAATTTTGATGGGCTTGGTCAGGTAGCGGAAGAACCCGGCCTCCAAGCCCTTCTCCACATCGCGAGGCATAGCGTTGGCACTGAGCGCCATCACCGGTATATGCGTGGTCATGGGGTCGTCGTGCAAAAGGCCCAGTGCCTGAATACCGCTGATGCCCGGCAGGTTAATGTCCATCAGGATCACGTCGGGCAAATGGGTACGTGCCATCGCAATGCCGCGCACACCGTCTTCCGCGCGCAGAAGGCGTATGTCGGTCCGGCGGGCGACCAGTTGTGCCACCAACTCCATGTTCGCTTCGTTGTCTTCAACGTAGAGCAGGGTTCTAACGGCGGAGCCGGTGGGTGTAGGCATTGGCAATAGGGCCAACTCCTCGGCTGCATCCAAGACGAGGGACTGTGGGTCCGCCAGGTTCAGTTCAATCCAAAAGTCGCTGCCCATGCCCACGGTACTGTGCGCGCCGATACTGCCGTCCATCAACTCCACCAGCCGCTTGCTGACGACCAAGCCAATGCCTGTGCCTTCTTCGTCACTGTCTTCTTGACCAAGGCGGTTGAAGGGCTGGAACAATTGGGTCAGTTTTTTAGCAGTCAGGCCTTCGCCGGTATCCCGCACGCTGACATGCACGCGCGTTTTGCCTGCCGGCCTGAAGGTCACGTCCACAGATCCTTCATGGCGGTTGTATTTAATCGCGTTGGTGAGCAAATTCACAAACACCTGCTTCACGCGGGTGCGGTCTGCTTGCACGTAGCAGGGCGCCTTGAACTTGGGAAAGCGCATCTGTATGCCGCGCCGGGAGGCCTGCGGCTCGATCATGGTCTCGCAATCGCGCAACACGTCTTGCAGCGAC
>JBDTAG010000080.1:0-7142 GCA_039924745.1 Rhodoferax sp. | reverse complement strand
AGCACATCGGTGCTGATGGTGTCGTTCGGACCAATGAGGCAGAGGCCCATGCTCACCGAAATCTTGACTATTGCAGCGTTGATGTCGAATGCATCTGAGAAACAGTTGCGAACACCTGCCGCCAAGTGATGCCCTTTGACACCCGCCGACTCGGTATCAGTTCCCAAGTCTTCCAGGACAATGACAAACTTATCAGCAAACAGCCGAACGATAGAAATACTTGGCCCCATAACTTGGCGAAGTCGCCGTGCTGATTGCTGCAAAAGCATGTCACCAGCCAAATGGCCTGAGTGCACATTGTGGGATTTGAAGTCGTCAATATCTATCAGTAATATCGCAGCATAGGTCTGCTGCTCACGGCATTTATCAATCGCGCGTTGCATACTGATGAGCAGAGCAGGGCGGCTCTTGAGGCCTGTCAATGAGTCGGTGAAACCGAGATGGGCTATCTTTTTTTGCAATGCTTTTTTGGCGCTGAGATCATTCAAAGTGGCGATGTAATGCGTGACGCGGTCATGGGCATCCACGACTGCTTTGACCCTCAGCTTTGCCGTGTAAATATCTCCACTCTTCTTGCGCCCGAGCATTTCGTCGTTCCAACACCGGTCTCGCAGCAGATCGTCATACAGGTCGCCCAGTATTAAAGATGGAAACCCAATGGTTTCCCGCTTGCTGTAGCCCGTGATACGGGTGAATGAGTTGTTGACCCTGAGCGTAACCAGCTCGGCATCGGTAATAAAAACGCCCTCAGAGGATTCAAAGGTTATGTCCGCAATGCAGCGCTCTAGATGCGCAAGTGGGTCTACATCGGCTGCTGCCCCCAGTGATTTAGAGGGTCGCTCTAGCTCAGAGGAGCTCAAGTTGGCTACAACTGGCGCTCGCTCGGTATAGGTGTCTGTAGATTCCACGACAAGGCTCCTTATATTTGGATTACTTTGCCGTCAGCATGGAACGTGCCAATGTTGAAGAACTCTGCGACGCTGTAAGTCATTGTTTTGTAAGAAATTATTGCGGTTTCGCCCCCGTCTGTTCGACTCTTTGTGTGGAAATCTACACATGGTTGAATGCGGGTGGGCGGACTTCTACACATGCGTGATTGGGCCGCTCCAAATAATTTTTCTTTTGCCGTTGTCAATGGTGGCGTTAGGTGCGGAATTGGGGTGATACTGCCCGCACCGCAAGCTATGCACCCAAAGGAATGAGCGCTCGGTTGCCGCGCATTTGTTAGCGATATGTCTGGCCCCACACCATTTAAAACACGTTCTTTTCTGCCGCACTGGTTGGGTTGGATAGTCGCTTGGCTGTGTCTGATTGGTGCCGTCGCGGCAAGTATGGTCACGGCATACGGGTGGAGTGAGCACGTTGGGTTTGAGCAACTTGACGATATAGCCAACCGCCAAATGGATCTTTACGCGTCCACTCTAGAGAGTGAGCTGGGCAAACACGCGTATCTGCCAAGTCTCATTGAAATGGACCCTGACATTGAGGCGCTTTTTGATCATCCAGACCACCTTGCCGCGCGAGCCAGCGCTGGTCGAAAACTGGCCAGTTTTAAGGTCCGCGCAGGGGCCATTGCCGCATTTGCCTTGGATCCTGCTGGTACTCCGTTGGCCTCCAGTGAGGGCTACAGGACGCTTGCAGGCGAAGCAGGACCGGTCGCTTTGCCTTCGCTGCTGTCACGGACGTTGGAGGCGCAGCGGTCACAGGTTTTTGTTGCAAATGCGGACAGTGGTGCGTCTGAATATTACTTTGCTCAACCGGTTAGGCGCGACGCGCAAGTCGTCGGTATCGTCGGTGTCAAACTGAGCCTGGATCCTCTGGAGACAACATGGATCGATCTGGGAATCCGTTCTGAAAGCGAAAAGCTGTTGGTCATCGACGAAGACGGTGTCATCATCATGTCATCGGTGCGTCAGTGGAAATACAAGTCCGTCGAAGTGTCTGGGTCGAAATCGGAGGGGGCGCTCCGCTATTCAGAAAAGTATCCTCGACAGAGCATCCGACCGTTGGATTTGGTAGTTGAAAAAGTAGGCGTTCGGGGCTCGCGACAGGTGCGTATCTCGGAGCCTGACGGTCACTTCGCTTCGTATATGGCGCAGGAGCGCGCGATTCCGCTGTTGGGCTGGCATCTCATGATTTTGTCGGACCCGCACAGTGTTTGGCGCAATGCCCGCTATGCCGCATGGGGCGCTGCGGCCTTTACCGCATTTTTGGGCTTGCTGGCTACCTACTTATGGCAGCGCCGCCGAGCGATGCGCCAAATTTGGTTTGCACGCAATGCTTTGCAGGATGCAAACGCACAGTTGGAAAACAGGGTGGAGCAGCGCACAGATCAGTTGCGACTGGCCAATTCTGAGCTGGTAATTGAAATGCAGGAACGGCAGTTGGCAGAAGACGAATTGGTGCAAGCCGGAAAGTTGGCAGTATTGGGGCAGATGTCGGCAGGTATCTCTCACGAGATCAACCAGCCTTTAACGGCTCTGCGCGCCTTGGCAAAAAATACTTCGATGCTGCTGACTGCCGGCCGTATGGAGGATGTGGACGAAAACTTGAAGGCAATAAGCGAAGTTGCTGAACGCATGGGCAGCATTACGGCGCAGTTGAAGTCATTTGCCCGCAGATCCAACGGTGCGCACCATCCTGTATCTCTGCAGGCCGCTGTCCAGTACATGCAGCGACTGCTGGAGCACCGATTCCGAGCTGAAGAGGTCCGTGTGCAGTTAGACATACCCGTCAACCTACTGGTCCGCTGCGACTTGAATCGGTTGGAACAGGTATTCGTTAATTTGGCGGGGAATGCGCTGGACGCTATGCACGGTCAAACGACGAAGGTGCTTACCATCAGTACGTTGCCACATGATGGCGCACGCGTGCAAGTGCGCGTTCAAGATACCGGCGTGGGCTTACCCGACGAATTGCTAGCAAGATTGTTTGAGCCTTTTTTTACCACCAAGGCCAGCGGTGAAGGTCTTGGTTTGGGGTTGGTGATTTCTTCTAACATCGTGCGGGAGTTTGGTGGCACGCTGCGGGTTTACAAGGCACTCCCAGGGCTCGCGTTTGAGTTTGATCTGGAGCTGGTGCAAGGGGAAAATAATGTTTGATGGATTCAAGGTAGTGTTTGTGGAAGACGACGCCACAGTGCGGCGCAGCTTGGCACAAACACTGGAGTTGTCAGGCATTGAAGTAGTGACTTGCGATTCAGCCGAGGCCGCACTGACCCACCTGTGGCCCGGCTTGCAAGGAATTGTGATCAGCGACATCCAATTGCCTGGCATGTCGGGATTGCAATTGCTGGAGCACGTCGGCACGGTCAACTCGGCTATTCCAGTTGTGCTGATCACCGCACACGGCGATGTGACCATGGCAGTGCAAGCCATGCGCGCTGGCGCCTATGACTTCATTGAAAAACCTTTTTCTCCAGAACGATTCATAGAGACGGCACAGCGGGCTATGGAAAAGCGCATGCTGGGCATGGCGGTTGATGATTTGCGCGCCCAGTTACAACAAAAAATTGGAATTGAAGTTGCGTTGTTAGGCAACTCTTCGGCTATGGTCCGCGTACGGGAGCAAGTACTAAAGCTGGCCAGCACGTCAGCCGATGTGATGATTGTTGGTGAAACCGGAACTGGTAAAGAGTTGGTAGCCCGCTGCCTGCATGACCACAGCAAGCGACGAGATCGCCACTTCGTAGCGCTTAACTGCGGCGGACTTCCAGAGACTCTGTTTGAGAGCGAGCTTTTTGGCCACGAGGCAGGGGCCTTCACCACCGCAAGTAAACGGCGCATTGGCAAAATTGAACATGCGAACGGTGGTACTTTGCTATTGGACGAAATTGAAAGCATGCCACTGTTGTTCCAGGTCAAGCTGCTGCGGGTGTTACAGGAGCGCAAAGTTGAACGGCTGGGCTCCAACGATGAAGTCAAGGTTGATATCCGTGTTGTTGCTGCTACTAAAAGTGACTTGCTGGAACTAAGCCGCGAACAAAAATTTCGAAGCGACCTGTATTACCGACTTAACGTTGCCGTGTTGCAATTGCCACCACTGCGTGATCGCAAGGAAGATGTGCCGTTGCTGTTTGAACATTTCGTGGCTCAGGCGGCTCTACGGTATGGCTGTGAGGTACCCACTCTCACGGGCTCACGCATGCAAGATCTGATGGCCCACGATTGGCCTGGCAATGTTCGTGAAGTCCGCAATGTCGCTGACCGGTATGTGCTGGAGTTGCCGCAAGCCGCTGAGGGCAGGGCAACTGCAGAAGGTGAAACGTCACCGTCTAGTTTGCTGCAGCAGATGGATGTGGTTGAGAAGGTGCTGATCGAGCAAGCCCTCAAAGAGCACAAAGGCCGTCCCGTCGCAGTGGCGCAAGCCTTGGGCATTGCAAAAAAAACGCTTTACGACAAACTGCATCGTCACGCTCTGTCCATAGACAGCTACCGCTAGCGCATCGGGCAGAACTATTCGTACAGCTTGGGGTCACCGCTGTCGGAGGGTACTGCAATTGCCTTTTTCAGTGCCATGCTCATCGGCAACTGTAGGTTGATGCCTTTGGGCGGGATCGGTGACTGAAACCACTTGTTGTAGATGGTGTGAATCTCGCCGCTACGAAAGATGCCGACGAGTACGTCGTCAACCAGTTGTTTGAAGGCAGGGTCACCCTTAGTCATGGGAATGCCATACGGCTCAATGGACAGGCTCTCTTCAGAGATGCTGAAATCAGCTGCATTTTTTGCACCAGCCACCAGCCCGCGCAACAACACGTCATCCATCACGTAGGCGACTGCGCGATCAGTCTGTACCATTTGGAATGCTTCTGCGTCGTCCAGACCAGCCAAAATTTTCATGTCGAGTTTTCGGCCCACATTGGCCTCATTGAGAAAGCGAATGTTGGTGGTGCCGACGGTGGACACAACGGGATCTCCCTGTAGATCGCCAAGTGTCTGGACATTGGATGACTTTTTGGAGAGCATCCGACTGACAGCTACAAAGGTGGTTACCGAAAAGGTCTCGCTTTTTTGACGTTCCTGCGTGTTGGTCGTGACGCCACACTCCAAGTCCACCGTGCCGTTGACGACCAGAGGAATGCGTGTTGCCGATGTCACTGGAAAAAGCTTGACCTGCAAACTCCGCATCTTCAGTCGTACCCTGACGGCATCCACAATCTTGTAGCAAAGGTCCATCGAATAACCGATGGGATTGAGCCTTTCATCCAAGTAGGAGAACGGAATCGAACCCACGCGGTAGCCCAGAGTGATGATGCCAGTTTGCTCGATTTTGTTCAGAGTTGGCGACCCTTGCGCCCATGCACCGGGAGTCGCCAGCAAGAGCGCAAGGCAAAGGCCGAACAGTGTTTGGCGAAGGAGAGACGTCATGGCTTTGCATTTCATTGATTCATGCTAGCACGCAGACGGTTCAAGCCTTTCGGTTAGAGCGCAAGGCAAAGGGGCAATTTCGCATATGGCTTGTTGGGCCGACGGCGGCTTTGCCCATCATCATTGCATGAAAGAAACTTACGCACCTTCGTGGTTTTCTCGATTGCTACGCAGACTTTCGCCGTGGGTGCTTACAAAAAAGACCCACGAATACGACCATGGGTTTGGCGACTGCCCGAATCATGGCTTTGCTGGACGCAGGGGCGAATTAGCTCCCAAGGTATTTGTATCGGCACTACCATCAGCTTCAAACTTGGTTGTGGCGGCTTTGGTGGCGGGATCCCGTACCCGGGCATGGCTGCGCGCTGCTGTCCTCGGTGCGATACTCACACCCCATGCTGCTATTCGACGCCACCCACCGATCCCTCAGACCCGTTGTCGCCCAACTCCAGCAAGCCGGCCGCAGTGGCCGCGGCGCTGCGCTGTATAGCGAATGCCTGGCAGCCTTGGAGCAGGCTCGCGCGATGGGAGACGACGCCGCACAGGTCTTGATTGCCCAAACTTTTGGCCTCGTCATCGACCAAGACGGTTACTCAGACGCTTCGATTGCCTGGCTGCTGGAGGCAGTGGAATGCGCTAAGCGCTGCGGCGAATTTGGCGAGCAATCCCATGTGCTGTATCTGGTGGGCCGTGCCTACTATTCACGGGCCGAATACGGCGTCGCGCTGGGCTATTGGACCGACGGCATGGAGATTGCCAAGCGTGACGGCGACCGTATCAGCTGGAGCTGGTGCAAGCTGGGCATCGGCCAGATTTGCGACGCGCTGGATGCACCCGCCATGGCGGTCAAAGTGTTTACGGATCTGGGCACCAATCTGGCCAAGTTAGATAGCTCCACACAACGTCTGCCGTTGACCCAGTGGGCCCGCTTTGACCTGCGCCTGCGCGAGCTGAAGGCGGTCAATACGGTTAACCTGGGTGTCAACCAGATGCACATGGGTCAGTACGACGATGCCCTCATCAGCTTGCGCCTGGGGCAAACCATGGCACAGACCCAGCAGATGGAAGACATTGCCAGCGAATGCCTGGTGCGCATTGCCGAGGTGGCGGCGCTGCAGGGCGAACCAGCCAAGGCGTTGGAATTGCTGGTGCCCGCGCAGCGCGCGCTGAAGGCTTGCTCACACTTCTGGGGTTTGGCCACCATGTTCCTGTTGCGTGCGCAATGCCAATCGGCGTTGGGGCAGTTGCCAGACGCAAAAGTCTCAATTGGCTCGGCACGGAGTGCGGCGCAGAAGGCTAACGCCAAGCACATTGCGATGCGCATCGAGCGCGAGAACGCGCTGATCGCTGAGAAGGCTGGCGACTTGGCGCAGGCGCTGCAGTCGCTGAAAACTGCGGCCAATTTGCAGACGGAGTTGGACCGGGGCAGCAAAGCGCATTTGCTGCGCCACCTGCAGACCTTGGCCGAGCAGAGTGCGACCGCTGACCGTGAGTTACCGGGCTACTCGATGGGCGTCAGGCGTAAATTGGTGCGTTGATCGGTTTACTATTAAGTTGATAGCGGTATATGTATATTCCACGAGGGCTAGAGCCCGATTTTCCTTAAACCACTACTGCCCCAGCGGCGTGCCGCTTCTTCTTCCTGCGTCAGCGTGTTCGCCGTCAAAGTGCCCAGAGGCGCCAGCAGGGCGTCCAGATCAGCCTGGTCAAACTTCAGCGCACCTGCAGGGTCATGCCCCAACACGCTGTCCGCCAGTGCCAGCTTGCGCGCTT
>JBDTAG010000079.1:0-4652 GCA_039924745.1 Rhodoferax sp. | reverse complement strand
GTTGCCATTCTCTGCAGTAGGCCCTTCACAGCGCAGCGCCTTGTGCCCCGTCAGCACCTGCACACCGTCCGCGCGCAGCGAAGTGGTGACGAGGTTTGACGCATCTTCATCCTCTCGGACCATGATGCGTGGCCCCATTTCAACCTGCGTGACGATCGAGCCCAGCCGGGCAAAGCTTTGCGCTAGCTCGCACCCAATAGGGCCGCCGCCCAATACCACCAGGCGCTTTGGTATCTCGTCCAGTTGGGCGAAACGGTCCCACAGGGTGTCGCTGGTGACATAGTCCACCGCGTCCAGCCCCGGCAAAGGCGGCACCAAGGGACTGGCACCTGCGGCGATGACGATGCTGCGGGTGGTCAGGCGCACCACCTGGGGCTTGTCTGGGCCTGCATTCAGGCTGATCTCCACCGTCCACGGATTGATGATCTTGGCGTAGCCCTGCAGCACCTCGACACCCAATGCGGTGTAGCGCTCCACACTGTCGTGCGGTTCAATCGCGGCGATGACCGCGTGGATGCGCTGCATGATCGCTTTGAACGAAAACGGCCTGTAGCCCTCGTATTTGCTGGATAACCCGCTATCTAAACCATAGCGTTCTGCATGCTGCATCTGGTGCGCAAGCTTGGCGCTTTTGATGAGGGCCTTGCTGGGTACGCAGCCATAGTTCAGGCAATCGCCACCCATTTTATGGGCTTCGATCAGCGTTACCTTCGCCTTCACAACGGCTGCAATGTAGGCCGACACCAGCCCTCCGGCTCCGCCGCCGATGACGATGAGGTTGCGGTCAAATGACTTGGGCTTTTCTGAAGCCCAGCGCGCATAGACCTTGCGGCGTTGCACCGCGTCCATCACCTTGCGTGCGATCAGCGGAAACAGCCCCAACAACACGAACGAACCCAGTAAGCCGGGGCTGACGACGTCTTTGAGCGACTGAATCTTCGCCAGCTGCGTACCCGCATTCACATACACCGCTGTACCGGCCAGCATGCCCAACTGGCTGACCCAATAGAAGGTGCGTGCCCGCATAGACGTCAAACCCATCGCCAGGTTGATGACAAAGAACGGCACCACCGGTATCAACCGCAAGCCGAAGAGGTAAAACGCGCCATCGCGCTGCACGCCTTTGTCGATGTCCGCCAGGCGGTTGGCAAAGCGCGCCTGAACCCAATCGCGCAGCAAGAAACGCGCTGCCAAAAATGCCAGCGTGGCGCCGATGCTGGATGCAAACGACACCAGCAACAGCCCCCAACCGAGCCCAAATATGGCGCCACCCGCCAGCGTCAAAACGATGGCACCCGGAATAGAGAGCGCCGTGGCGGCAACGTAGGCCCCAAAAAATGACAGCGCCACCGTCCAAGGTGATTGGGCGTAGAGCATCGCCAATTGCTCTTGGCGTTGCCGCAGCGCGTCCAGGCTCAGGTACTGCCGCAGGTCGAACGCAAAGAAGATGGCGATGGCGCCTGCCAACACAGCCAAGGCCAGATATTTTTTTGTATGCATTGCGGTGCTAAAAGGATGTTGGGGCGAGATGGCGTGGCAACTAACTGTCGGTGTAGTCGGGCGAGTCTTACACATTCGGCCAACGCAACATGAAAGACCTTCGATTGCAGGCTTGCCAACGCGATCTGCGGCCTTGTAAGAAAATAAGCGCTGCATCGACAAAATTCTTGTCCGCCCCCTACAGTTCAGAAAGCAAACACCATGACCCAGGCACTGGTTGGCGTGATCGGAGGCAGCGGCCTCTACCAGATGGACGCTCTGCAAGACATGCAAGAGCACACCATCAGCACGCCCTTCGGCGCCCCATCCGACGTGATCGTGACCGGGCAGTTGCACGGCGTAACGGTTGCCTTTGTGGCTCGGCACGCACGCGGCCACCGCCTGCTACCCACCGAGGTGCCCTACCGCGCCAACATCTATGCGCTCAAGATGCTGGGCGTGCGCTATGTGCTATCGGTGTCAGCCGTAGGTTCGCTGCGGGAAGACTTCAAACCGCTGGACATGGTGCTGCCCGACCAGTTCATTGACCTGACCCGCCGACGCGAGGCTACCTTTTTTGGCCAAGGCGCAGTAGCCCATGTATCGATGGCGCAGCCAGTCTGCCCGCAGACTGCCGATGCAATTGCCCGTGCGGTGCGCAGCGTGCTCGATGAAGAAGACACCTCCACCCGTGGCAGCATCGCGCTGCACACCAACGGTACTTACGTTTGTATAGAAGGGCCGCAGTTCTCTACGCAGGCCGAGTCGCATTGGTACCGCAGCATGGGCGCCGGGGTGATTGGCATGACCAATATGCCGGAGGCAAAACTAGCCCGCGAGGCGCAAATGGCATACGCTACCCTTGCCATGGTGACCGACTTTGACTGTTGGCACCCGCGCGAGGCGCATGTCACCGCGAATATGGCGCTGGCGAACCTGATGCAAAACGCCGGGCGCGCGCAACGGGTGATGGCGCAGGCGATCCGCTTGCTGGGTGCGGAACAACCCGACAGTTTGGCCCACACCGCGCTGCAAAGCGCGCTGGTCACCCAGCCCGATGCCATGGCACCCGAAGTGCGCATGCGCCTTGCCGCGCTTTTGGCCTGACCTCACCCACCACGAACTAGAGCCGCCATGCACGACACCCTACCCCTGTTAGAAAAGACGCACTTCCCCGCCATCCGCCGCGCGCGTCTGGACACCCTGCAAGTCAACTTGGGCTACCTGTGCAACCAAAGTTGCCTGCACTGCCACGTCAACGCCGGGCCCAACCGCACCGAGATGATGGAGGCCGACATGCTGGCCCTCATTCCCCAAGTGCTAACCGCACGCGGCATCACCACGCTGGACCTCACCGGTGGCGCACCCGAGCTCAATACCGGCTTTCGTGCGTTGGTGCAAGCTGCGCGCGCACTCGGTGTGCGCGTGATTGACCGCTGCAACCTCACCATCTTGTTTGAACCTGGACAAGAAGGTCTGGCTGATTTTTTGGCTGCTCAACGCGTCGAAATCGTCGCGTCCATGCCCTGCTACTCGGCTGACAACGTAGACCGCCAACGCGGTGACGGCGTGTTTGATAAAAGTATTGCAGGCCTTCAGCAGCTCAACGCGCTGGGTTATGGCGTAGAAGGCACGGGCTTGGTGCTCAACCTGGTTTACAACCCACAGGGCCCGTCGCTGCCGCCCAACCAGCAAACGCTGCAGGCCGACTACAAGCGCGAGTTGTTCGCGCACTTTGGCGTGGTCTTTAACGAACTGCTGGCGTTGACCAATATGCCGATTCAACGTTTTGGTTCGACGCTGGTGTCCAAAGGCACATTCGACACGTATATGGATCTGCTCAAAGGCAGTTTCCAGCAAGCCAACCTGGCAGGCGTGATGTGCCGCAGCATGGTCAGTGTGGATTGGCAAGGTTGGTTGTCTGATTGCGATTTCAACCAGCAACTGGGTTTGCCTCTGGGCACCAGCGGCGTAAAGCGCCATTTGCGTGACTTGCTGAAAACCGGTCTGGACGACCAAGCCATTCGCGTGGCGGGCCACTGCTACGGCTGCACTGCTGGGCAAGGCAGCAGTTGCGGGGGAGCGTTGGCTGCGTAAACCCGGTTTAAGGCCTGCCATCCGTCGCGCTATGCAAACGTCTGCTCCAGGCCTCAGCATCATCATGCCGGTACGCAACGAGTCGCAGCGCATCGACGCGGCTTTGCAGGCCTTGAAGCCCTTGCGTCTGCGCGGCGTGCAGGTAGTGGTGGTGGATGGTGGCAGCACGGACGGCACGCTGGCGCTGGCGCGGCAAGCACTGGGGCTGGACACCAAACCAAATCACACAGGCATCGACACGTCTGCCGGATCGCAGGCGCTTGGCAGTGCCCCCGGTCGTGCACTACAAATGAACACGGGCGCGCTGCAGGCCATGGCGCCCACCTTACTGTTTCTGCATGCTGACACACAACTCCCGCCAGACGCTGATGCGCTCGTTGCACAGGCGTTGGCCGGCAGCGCCCGTGTGTGGGGACGCTTTGACGTGCACATAGCGGGACAGCACTGGATGCTGCGCGTGATCGCTGCTTGCATGAATATACGTTCTCGCTGCACTGGCATTGCCACGGGCGACCAAGCGCTATTCATGACACGCGCCGCTTTCGATGCGGTGGGTGGCTTCCCAGACCAGCCCCTGATGGAAGATATAGAAATGTCCAGCCGCCTGGGCCATCTATCACGCCCCATCTGCCTGCGCACCAAGGTCATTACATCAGGTCGCCGTTGGGAAACGTGTGGCGTCTGGCGCACGGTGCTGCTGATGTGGCGGCTGCGGTTTGCCTACTGGCGCGGCGCCGCGCCGGATCGACTTGCCCGGCTGTACCAATGAGCCCACTGGAGTCACCTTGCAGGTTGGTCATCTTTGCCAAGGCGCCGGTGGCTGGGGCTGTCAAAACCCGGTTAATTCCGGCACTGGGAGCCCAAGGTGCTGCAGCCCTGGCGCAGCGTATGTTGCTGCATACCCTGCAGCAGGCACTGGCATCAGGGGCTGGGCCGGTTGAGCTGTGCATGAGCCCTGCGCCCGACGCCCCTGCATGGACGGGTATTGATTTGCCCGAAGGCATTGAACGCAGCGACCAAGGCGAAGGCGATCTGGGCGAGCGCATGGCGCGGGCCGTGCATCGTGTCACCACCAC
>JBDTAG010000078.1:0-11254 GCA_039924745.1 Rhodoferax sp. | reverse complement strand
GGTTGCTCGAACCACGCATCTTCACAAATCAACAGACCTATGCGGATGCGCTGCCCTTCGCTGCCCGCCTCGAACACACAGACACCATCGCCCGGTGTGAAGTAGCGCCGCTCGTCAAACACCTGGTAATTGGGCAATTCGCGCTTGGCATAGGTGGCGATAACTTGCCCTTCGCGCAACACGCTGGCAGCATTGAAGCGCTGCTGCACCGCGACGGACCGCGTGCGGCTATCACCGCCGGTCGGGTGACCGACCACGACCGCCATGTCTTTTAACCCGGCCAAAGCATGGGCCACCGATTTCACGGCATCATCGCAAGCTTGGATAAACGCCGGACGCAAGAACAAATCTTCGGCGGCATACCCGCAAATCGACAATTCGGGGGTCAGCAGCAGTCGCGCGCCATCGGCATACGCGTTTTGCGCTGCAGTGATGATCTTTTGGGCATTGCCCTGTAGATCACCCACGATGAAATTGAGTTGCGCAACGCAGAGTTTGAGAGTCATGAACCAGGAAACTTTCGTGAATAACCGCAAGAGCGGAAAGCGCCATGCGCACAAGGTACGCCTTGGCTGAGGATTATGTCATTCGGGTGTTGCACTCACCATTGGACGTGGACGCCGCCGCGTGGGATACGCTGTTGCAAACCCAGCCCAACCCCAGCCCCTTCATGCACCACGCCTACTTGGCCGCGCTACATGCCAGCGGCAGCGCCGCACCTGCAACCGGCTGGACGCCCCACTTCATCACACTCAGCTTGGCCGACGGTACTTTGGTAGCCGCCTGCGCGCTGTACGAAAAAGCACACTCGTACGGCGAATACGTGTTCGACTGGGCTTGGGCCAATGCCTACGCGCAGCACGGCCTGCCGTACTACCCGAAGGCGACGGTAGCCGTGCCCTTCACACCCGTGCCCGGGGCCCGCCTGATGGCGCGCGACGCTGCCGCGCGCTTGGCACTGGTGCATGCGATGGTGGCCTGGTGCGACGACAACGGCATGTCCTCACTGCACCTGTTGTTTGCGAATGAAGATGACGCAGCCGCGTGTGCGACAGCCGGCTTAATGTTGCGCCACACCGTGCAGTTCCATTGGAAAAATACAAATCCAGGCTACACAAATTTCGACGCCTTCCTCGCATCACTCGCCCAAGAGAAGCGCAAGAAGATTCGCCAGGAACGTCGCAAAGTTGCAGAAGCCGGCGTGACCTTCCGCTGGTCCCAGGGCCGCGACATTGCACCTGAGGATTGGGACTTTTTCTACCGCTGCTACGAGCGCACCTACCTCGAACACGGCAACGCGCCCTACCTGAACCGCGACTTCTTCGCCCGCATGGCCAGCGCCATGCCCGAACACTGGCTGCTGTTCATCGCCGAGCGCGATGGCAAACCCATTGCTAGTAGTTTAATAGCGTTAGATTCTTATTCCACGAGGGCTAGCGGCCATAATGGCTTAAACGAAATAGTCAAGGTAGCCTATGGCCGCTATTGGGGTGCGCTGGAGCGCGTGGACTGCCTGCACTTTGAAGCCTGCTACTACCAGCCTCTGCAGTGGTGCATAGAACACGGCTACCACCGCTTCGAAGGCGGTGCGCAGGGCGAACACAAAATGGCCCGCGCCTTGCTGCCGGTCAAGACCACCAGCGCCCACTGGCTGGCGCATCCCGCGTTTGCGGATGCGGTGGCCCGGTTTTTGGAGCGGGAGGATGAAGGCATCAACAACTACCTGGATGACCTTACGCACCGCAGCCCGTTCAAACAGAGCTAGCCGTTACGTTCCGCTGGTAGTGCGTTTCATATCGGCCTTGTTCTGGCCCAGCGCGACTCGGTAGGCCTCCAATTTGGCTTCGTATTCGGCGGCATCGCCGTAAGCCAGAAACCGGTTGTAGTGGCTGTGTGTGCCCAATACCTTGTGGGCATGCTTGATGGGGCAAAAATATTCTTCGGTCCGTGCCAGAATTTCAGCCATATAGCTCATCAGCCCGTTGCCATATTCACAGTACGTGCAGTGAAATTTCTCGATGAAGTTGAGATAGCCGAGGTGACGCCGGTCAAACACGATGTAGTCACTGCGGCGCACCTTGACGACACCGTAAATCGGGAAGCACACCCATTGGTAAAAGCTGACACACAGATCAAGCATCATCAGCGGGAAAATCATGCTGTAAATGATGGGGCCGGTGATCAGATTTTGCGGTCGGTTGGTGACCAACCAGCGGAAAAAATTGGTTTTCAGTTTGCGATGGGCGGCTTTGACCGACGCCTCGAACTCGACCCGTTTGCCCTTGATAACGAAGAACATTTGACTCTCTTGTGACGCTACCGCAGTGCGCAGCTCGTCCTCCAGGCTGGCCATTTGCGCCAGGATGCTTGAAATTTTCTCGTTCATGGGGTCCTCAATTGTGAAACACACACTGCGTTCGCAGCGCTTTTTCCAATTCAGGGTTGAGCCTGAAGCACAGCAGACAGGGGCACGGTCACCCAACAGGCTGTCCGCGTTAAAAGTGGCAGTGTAAGTGGCGCTAAGCGGTGCTCGGCAATCCACTTCCTGAAACCGCCTACGCGCCTGCTGGCAAAATCTCCCCATGCAATCACCACAGGACAGCCCGGCACCCATCACCCACTACGAGAACTTTCCGGTCGCATCTTTCTTGTGCCCCGCGCATTTGCGCGCACCCATCGCCGCCATTTACCACTTTGCCCGCACGGCGGATGACATTGCTGATGAAGGCGACGCCAATCCTCAGCAACGGTTGGATGAATTGGAGGCCTACCGCGCCGACCTGAACGCAAGCTGCGCGGCGGAGAATCCAGGCGATCCGGCCAACGCCACCACAACCACGACCAGCACCCGTTGGCCCCAGGTATTCGGCCCCCTACAAGTGGCGTTGCGTACCCACCATCTCCCCCCCCAACTCTTGAATGACCTGCTCGATGCCTTCGTGCAAGACACGCGCAAGTCCGCCGCCGCCGAGGGCTATGCCACGCATGCCGAGTTGCTGGACTACTGCCGCCGCTCCGCCAACCCGGTGGGCCGCCTGCTTCTGCACTTGTACGGCGTGACCGACGCGCTGGCCTTGGAGCGCAGCGATGCCATCTGCAGCGCCCTGCAGTTGATCAACTTTTGGCAAGACCTGAGCGTAGACATCCCCCGCGGCCGCTACTACCTGCCGACTGATGAATGCCAACGTTTTGGCGTGCCGCAGGCTGACATACTGGCCCAGCGTCAAACCCCTTCCGCTACGCAATTGATAGCTGCTTGCGTAGCAACCGCGAGGGCTAGCATGACATTTGGCTCAAGCCTTGTGCACCAAATACCGGGGCGCGCAGGGTGGGAGCTACGGCTGGTGGTGCAAGGTGGCCTGCGGATATTGGACCGCATCGAAGCGCTGAACTACGCCACACTCACCCAGCGCCCGACGCTGCGCTGGTGGGATTTTCCGGTGATGCTGTGGCGCGCAGTGTGGATGTGACCCTTACCCAAGATTTCGGCCTGTGTGTGAGTGACAATTGACTTATATATGACGACCCCCGCGCAATACGTTCAAGAGAAAGCCGCCGCATCCGGCAGCAGCTTTTACTACGCCTTTTTATTCCTGCCCGCCCCAAAGCGCGCCGCCATCACTGCCTTCTATGCCTTTTGCCGCGAGGTAGACGATGTGGTCGATGACATGGTGGACGCCAGCATCGCCCAGACCAAGCTGGCCTGGTGGCAATCCGAAGTAGCCAAGGCGTTTGCCGGCCAGCCCAGCCATCCGGTGATGAAGGCGTTGATGCCACTGGCTGCAGAGTTCAAAATCGAACATCGCCACCTGCAAGCCGTCATTGAAGGTTGCCAGATGGATTTGACGCAGACGCGCTACCTGGACTACATCGCACTGCAACGCTACTGCCACTTGGTGGCGGGCGAGGTGGGTGAAGTGGCAGCAGGCATCTTTGGCCAGACCCAGCCTCAAACCACGCAATACGCGCACAAACTGGGCCAAGCCCTACAGCTGACCAACATCATCCGCGACGTGGGTGAAGACGCTCTGCGGGGTCGCATTTATCTGCCGGTCAATGAACTCAAGCAGTTCGACGTAAAGGCGCATGAGATTCTGAAGCGCACCTATTCCGACAACTTCACCGCGCTGATGCGGTTCCAGGCGCAGCGTGCGCACAGCCTGTATGACGAGGCGTTGGCGCTGCTGCCGGCTGAAGATTTTCGTGCGCAAAAGCCCTGGCTGATGATGGCCAGCATCTACCGAGCGCTGTTGCGCGAAATCGAGTCCGACAACTTCCAGGTGCTGCACCAACGCATACGCCTCACGCCACTGCGCAAGATGTGGCTGGCGTGGAAGGTGCAAGCGCTAGGCAAACTGTGAGAGTCGCCGTAGTGGGCGGAGGCTGGGCCGGTGTGGCAGCCGCCGTGGCTGCTTGCGAACAAGGCCACGCCGTCACCGTCTTTGAAGCATCCCGCACATTGGGTGGCCGGGCGCGGGCCTTGCAGGGCACGCTGCCCGACGGCACTCCGGTTACGTTGGACAACGGCCAGCACATCCTGATTGGTGCCTACACTGAGACTCTGCGCCTGATGCAGCAGGTGGGCGTTGACCTACAGGCGAATCTACTGCGGCAACCGCTGTCCCTGCCCTTCCCCGACGGCTCGGGTTTGCAAACACCGGCTTACGCCGCCCATTGGCCCGCGCCGCTGGATGCGATTGCGGCTATTGCAACGGCTCGCGGTTGGACGTGGGGCGAGCGGCTGTCGCTGATTCGCGCGTCGCTGGGCTGGCAGGTGCGGCGCTTTAGATGTGCACCCGAACTCTCGGTAGCGCAGTTGTGCGCCAGCATGGCGCCACGCGTGCTGCATGAGTTGATCGAACCGCTGTGCGTCTCGGCGCTGAACACGCCAGCGCACCAGGCCAGCGCCCAGGTATTTTTACGGGTAATGAAGGACGCACTATTTGGCGTGCGGGGCGGCTCGCATTTGCTGCTTCCACTATGCGACCTCACGGCCATTTTCCCCGCTGCCGCCGCGCAGTGGATAGCCCAGCGCGGCGGCCAGGTGCATGTGGGCCAGCGCGCGGGCGATCTGTGCTGGCAGGCTCCCCATTGGCTGCTGGATGGACGGGCGTATGACCGCGTGATCTGGGCGACGTCTTCGTCAAATGCGGCTATAGCCCTTGTGGAATATGCCTCATCCGCTCCTGAATCAATAGCGATCGCGCTGCGAGCCTGGGCTGCGACCGCATCCGCCCTGCGCTATGAGGCGATTGCTACGGTCTACGCCTGGGCGCCCCAAGCCCGCCTGCCCCACCCCATGCTGGCGCTGCGCAATACGCCCACCGCGCCAGCACAATTTGTGTTCGACCGCGGGCAACTGGACGGGCCGCAGGGCCTGCTAGCCTTTGTCGTCAGCGCAAGCGACGGCAGCCGTGAGGAATTGCAAGCCGCCGTGTTGCAGCAGGCAGCTGACCAACTCGCATCCCTTGGCCTGCCCGCATTGCAACCCGTTCAAACCGTTGTTGAAAAGCAGGCTACCTTCGCCTGTACACCGGACTTGCAACGCCCACCACAACACATCGCGCCCGGCTTATATGCCGCCGGCGACTACGTCGATGGGCACTACCCCGCCACGCTGGAGGGCGCTGTGCGCAGCGGCTGGGCAGCAGGGTATTTGCTTTAAAAGCAGCCTCAAAACCATTGCGTATCATTGGCGGACCTTAGGAGTCGCAGTCTCATGCATATTGCAGTGAAAATCGTTGCCGCCACGCTCACCACCGCCATCCTGGCCGTGGCTGGTGCAGCCGCCTGGCATATCCACACCAAACAGCCGCAGCGCAGCGGCAGTGTGGCGCTCAAGCAATTGCAGGGCAACGTCAGCGTGGCATACGACGAACGCGGTGTGCCGCACATCAAGGCCGACAATGAGATGGATATGTACCGTGCACTGGGCTACGTGCACGCGCAAGACCGGCTGTTCCAAATGGAAATGGTGCGCCGTCTGGCCCGTGGCGAACTGGCCGAGGTGCTGGGCCCCAAGCTGCTGGAGACTGACAAGCTCTTTCGCACATTGGGCATACGCGCCAAGGCCGAAGAAATGGGCAGCAAGTTGGAACCGCGCAAGCCCGCTGATATGGCGCTAATTTCGTATCTGGACGGTATCAACCAATTCCAGAACACCCACCCCGTGCCGTTGGAATTCGAAATCCTCCACATCCCCAAGCGCCCGTTCACGCCGCAAGACACATTTGCCGTATCCGGCTACCTGGCCTACAGTTTTGCCCAGGCATTTAAAGTTGAACCAGCGCTGACCTATATCCGCGATCAACTGGGTCCCAAATATTTGAACATTTTTGACTTGGACTGGCACCCTGAAGGCGTCATCGACCCTATCGCCAAGGCCCCAACGCCACCCCATGCCCCACTCGCACTGGCCAGCAAAGACTGGATAGGCCTGGGTCAGTTGGCGCAACTGAGCCAAGATGCGCTGGACGCGGCAGGCGTTCCCGCGTTTGAGGGCAGCAACGCCTGGGTTATCTCGGGCAAACGCACCGCCAGCGGCAAACCACTTTTGGCCGGCGATCCACACATAGCGTATTCCGCACCGTCCGTCTGGTACGAAGCGCAGCTGACCGCGCCGGGCTTTGATTTGTATGGCCACTTCCAGGCGCTGAACCCGTTTGCCTTGCTGGGCTTCAACGACACGTTCGGCTGGAGCCTGACCATGTTCGAGAACGACGACGTGGACCTGGTCGCTGAAAAGTTAAATCCTGCCAACCCTAACCAGGTATCGATCAACGGCCAATGGGTAGATTTAACCAGTCGTACCGAAACGATCAAGGTCAAAGGCCAGGCTGACGTTCAGCTAACCCTGCGCCACTCGCCCCATGGCCCCATCATCACCGATGCGTTCAAGGACAATTTTGGCGCCGTACCGATCGCCATGTGGTGGGCATTTTTGGAGACCGAGAACCCGGTCATGGACGCCTTTTACGAACTCAACCGTGCCGATACGCTCGACAAGGCGCGCCACGCGGCCGAGAAGATTCACGCGCCCGGTCTCAATGTCATGTGGGCCAATGCGACTGGCGACATCGGCTGGTGGGCCGCAGCCAAGCTGCCGATTCGCCCCGCAGGCGTCAACCCCGCTTTCATTCTGGACGGCAGCAAGCCAGAGGCAGATAAGAATGGCTTCTACAACTTCAGCTTCAACCCGCAGGAAGAGAACCCCGCGCGTGGCTACATCGTGTCGGCCAACAACCAGCCCAAGCCCAACAGTGGCGTACCCGTGCCCGGCTACTACTGCCTGCCTGACCGCGTGCAACGACTGGACAGCGCGCTACGCGACCCAGCTAAAAAGTGGGATACCGCCGCAGCACAGGCCCTGCAATTGGACAGCGGCAATGGCTACGGCCCGCGCGTGCTCAAGGACCTGATGCCCGTACTCAAAGCGGTGACCACCGACCCCTATCAAAAAGCCTTTTTGGAGCCACTAGACGTCTGGGACGGAAACTACACCCAGGACAGCATGGCAGCATTGCTGTTCACGCAGTTGATGTATGAGCTGGCCCACGCTGCCATGGCTGATGAAATGGGCGAGGTGCAGTTCAATAACCTGCTCAAGACCTTTGCGTTGGACAAAGCCCTGCCCCACCTGATTGCCGACGCCAATTCACCGTGGTGGGACAACGTCAATACCAAGCAGAATGAAAGCCGTTACGAGACCGTGCGTATCGCATGGGTCAACACCATCCAACACCTGGAATCCATTTATGGCAAGGACCTGCAGAAGTGGAACTGGGGCAACGCACACACGTTGACCCACGCGCACCCGTTGGGCCAACAAAAGCCGCTGGACCGGCTCTTCAACGTCGGCCCATTCAGTGTGCCCGGAGGACGCGAGACCCCCAACAACCTCAACTACGCCATGGGACCAGCGCCTTGGGCCGTGCGGTCTGGCCCCTCCACCCGTCGTGTGGTGGACTTTGCTCACCCTGATCAGTCTGTGGGCATCAACCCTGTGGGCCAAAGCGGTGTGCTGTTTGACGCACACTACAAAGACCAGGCCGAGCTGTTTGCACAAGGCCTTTACATGCCCCAGCATCTGAGCCCGATCGACGTCAAGGCACACACCAAGAGCACGTTGACGCTGCACCCGTAATCATCAAACCAAACCGACCGGACACACTCTAACCATGCCCTTTGCCGCAGAACCTCCCTACAGCCATGGCCAGACGCCCCGCACCGCCGTGTTGTACTGCAACCTGGGCACGCCAGACGAGCCTACACCCAAGGCCGTGCGCCGCTATTTGGCCGAATTTTTGAGCGACCACCGCGTCGTCGAAATCCCGCGTTTGTTATGGATGCTGATTCTGCACGGCATCATTCTGCGCACGCGCCCCGCCAAATCGGCCGCCAAATACGCCAGCATTTGGACGCCGGAGGGATCTCCGCTGAAGCTGTGGACCGAAAAGCAATCCAAGCTGCTGCAGGGTTGGCTGGGCCAACGCAACCACGGCGTCAAAGTGCGCTACGCCATGCGTTACGGCAGCACGTCCATCGCCTCGCAGTTGGACGCGCTCAGGGCCGAGGGCGTGACCCGCGTTCTGGTGCTGCCCGCCTATCCGCAATATTGCGGCGCCACCACCGCCAGCCTGTTCGACGGCGTCTACACCTGGGCTGCGCGCACCCGCACCCTACCCGAGCTGCGATTTGTCAACCATTACCACGACCACCCGGACTACATTGGCGCGCTGGCCAACAGCATCCAACGCCACTGGAAGACGAATGGCAAACCCGATCAACTGGTGATGAGCTTCCACGGCGTGCCCGCACGTTCGCTAACCTTGGGAGACCCCTACCACTGTGAATGCATTAAGACCGCGCGTTTGCTAGCCACCAAACTGGGCTTGAACAAAGATCAGTACAAGGTCACATTCCAGTCCCGCTTGGGGCGCGCCAAATGGTTGGAGCCCTACACAGAACCCACCCTCATAGCCATGGGCCGCGCTGGCGTGAAACGTGTGGACGTGGTCTGCCCCGGCTTCACCAGCGATTGCCTGGAAACGCTGGAAGAAATCAGCATTGAAGCCCGTGCCGCATTCTTGCTGGCGGGCGGCAAAACATTTAACTACATTCCCTGCCTGAACGACGACCCCGAGTGGATCACTGCACTGTGCAATATCAGTGAACAGCACCTTGCAGGGTGGAGCACACAGGATGAGCCGGATGTGGCAGCGATGGCAACATCGCGGATTGCGGCAATGGCGATGGGCGCAAAGCAGTAGAAGACGGCGTTCAGGTGGTTTGCGGCTTCACACTGCGAATGGGCCCGGCGCGTTGTTCAATCTGCTCTTCAATTTCAACACGCATGCCCATCGCGAAGCCCACTTCTGCCACAACGAATAACGGGCCAATGATCAGCCCGGTCAGGTCGTCCACAAACGCAGGTTTTTTGCCTTCATACACGTGGCCAAGCAGTTGAAAAATCCAACCCACGACAAACAAGCCGAGGCCCGCACCCAGCCAAATGCCTGTGCTTTGGGCTGCCAAAACATTACCAGCCCAAAGTACCAAGACCAACAATATCGACATCACCAGACCAAAGCGCACGTCTAGCATCAAGTAGTACAGCACCGTGGCACCCGTCAGAGCCAGTGCTGGCGTCAACAACATGCCACCAGCTGTGACACCCGGGCGTGACAGCAAGATGGCGATCGCTACGACGATCATCGGTATGCCGATCAAATGGGTTGCGATATTGCGACGGTCACGGTGGTAGGTGGCGTACTTTGTCAGTTGGTCTACGAGTGTTTTCACTACTGCTGCTCCTCAAACGTGGTTGCGTCCATCATCTACCGTAACCGACCCACTAACTGTCGACTATCGGACAGTGTGGCGAAAATCAGATGCTGCTGCACAATGTCTACGAACAGAAATCTGCCATGCCCAATACCCTCGCAAACCTGCGCGCTGCCATTCCGCAACTATGGATCAATCCGCAGCGGGATGCAACCGAGCACCCAGAGACCAAGATAGGTGATACCGTAAACGGTCTGGGCGACATGCGAGCGGCGCAGGACCGCTTCACCCGCTTTGCGCCACTCTTGGGTCAGCTCTTTCCTGAGCTTGAATTTAGCTTAGGGCAAATCGAATCCGCATTGACCCCCGTACCCGCCATGCAGCAGGCACTGGGCTTACCTGCCACACAAGGACGACTGTGGGTCAAAGCAGACCATAGCTTGCCAGTGGCAGGCTCTATCAAGGCGCGGGGCGGTTTTCATGAGGTGCTGGAATGGGCAGAGCACTTGGCGCTACAACACGGTGTGCTCAAAACAGATAGCGACTACCGCACCCTGGCCGGCACCGAGGCGCGTGCGCTGTTCGCACGCCATCAGATCGCCGTTGGGTCCACCGGAAACCTGGGCATGGCGATTGGCGTGATGGCGGCGGCACTGGGCTTCAGGGCTGTGGTGCATATGTCAACCGACGCCAAGGCATGGAAAAAGGACCGACTGCGCCAGCATGGTGTTGAAGTCATCGAGCACACGGGCGACTATGAACAGGCCGTAGCGCAGGGTCGACTGCAGGCGCAAGCTGATGAGATGTGTCACTTTGTAGACGATGAGCGTTCGCTGTCACTCTTTATCGGCTACAGCGCAGCGGCTCTGCATTTACAAATGCAATTGCGAGAACAAGGCGTATCTGTGGACGCAGATCACCCATTGCTCGTTTACCTGCCCTGCGGTGTGGGCGGCGCTCCGTCCGGTATTGCCTGGGGACTGCACCAGTTATATGGCGAATATGTGCACTGTTTCTTTGCCGAACCGGTGCAGTCGCCGTGCTTTTTGGTGCAGATGCTGGCAGAGCCCGGCAGCCATCCATCGGTCTACGATTTTGGTTTGACGAACCAGACCCAAGCGGATGGCCTTGCCATTCCCAGCGCGTCGCTCTTGGCGGCCAAGCTTATGCACAATATTCTGGCCGGTGCATTTACAGTGCAAGACCAGACGCTATTCGAGCACCTGGCTTTGCTGTTCCGGAGCGAGGGGATGCGCATAGAACCCTCTGCCGCAGCAGGATTTAGTGGGCCACAGCGACTGTGTGGCAATCCGCTGGCAAGCGCGGGCGCCAACCACGTCGTTTGGACAACCGGCGGACTGTTGGTACCCGATGAGCAGTTCCATGCATTTCTCGGCCATACTTCAAGCACTTGACAATTCAGGAGTGCTTTTGATGGCTAGCGGACGTTCTCATCTCCCTTCAATTTGGA